>NZ_JBEZDN010000004.1:105870-182888 GCF_040648315.1 Pseudonocardia sp. NPDC049154 | reverse complement strand
ATGAGGAATCCACCGACGAGGTAGGCCGCGACGACCATGTGCGCCGCCTGCAGGGGCATGGCGTCGTTGAAGATCACCCGCACCGGGTCCACGGAGACCACGGTTCCGGCGGCGTCCGTCGTGAAGCCTGCTGGGGCGTTCATCCATGCGTTGGCGGCGACCACCGACACGCTGCCGAAGATCCCGGCGACGACGATGGGAACACCCGTCCAGAAGTGCGCCCACGGCGCGAGTCGGCGCCAGCCGAAGATGTAGAGCGCGATGAAGATCGCTTCCGTGAAGAAGAACAGTCCCTCGAACGCGAAGGGCACGCCGAACGCCTCGCCCCACTGGCCCATGAACCGGGGCCACAGCAGACCGAACTCGAAACTCAGCACCGTGCCGGTCACCGCGCCGACGGCGAACGTCACCGCCATGTACTTCGACCAGCGCTGCGCGAGCATCAGCGCGTCCCGGTCGCCGTGGCGGACGGCTCGGTAGTTGGCGATCAAGGTCATGAAGGCCCAGGACACGCCGAGCGGTACCAGGATGATGTGGAACATCAAGGTGAACGCCATCTGCGCCCTGGCCCACGGAACAGGATCCACAGCGGCGAGCGCGGCCAGGCTCTCGACGGACGCCATCACCTCGACCGCTGCCTACCGCCGGATACCCGAGATCCCGACCGTCGACCAGAAGGCCGCAGCACGGCGTCGGACCCGTATCCGGCGGTGGCTGTCTCCGTCATGACTCCCCCAGAAGGTGCTAGGCAAAGCGACCTCGTGGGCGCCCCCGGCTCCGGTCGGCACCCTTGTCGGGAGCGGTGTACGGGCGCCTCACCCGTGACGGACGACTTCGCCGGTGTCGGCACGGCGCCCTGTAGCAGTACCGCCAGCACTTCTCACCGGTGGCGAGGTCCTCCACGCCCTGCTGGTCGCCACTTGGCGCTGACCGCCGTGACCGAGGAGTACCGCCACCGGCCGGTGGAGCTTCGACGCGTGCGCGACGTGGATCGCCCGGCGCGATCGGGTTGAGCATTCACCCGAGGCAGATGACCGACCACGGGGATGGGCACGGGACAGTGCAGGCCGTCCTAGATCGAGGGGGAGATGGACGACCTCGGGAGTGTGCTGAACAGCCTGGTGCTGGTGGGCGTCGTCGCCGCGCTGGCCCCGGTGATCGTGGCACTGCTCCCGGGTCCGAGGGTGCCGCAGCTCGTAGTCCTGATCATCGGTGGGATCGTGCTCGGGCCACATGTTCTCGGCCTGTCCGACCCCGGGGTCCTCACCCTCATCGCCAACATCGGCCTCGGGCTGGTGTTCCTGCTGGCGGGCTACGAGCTCGACCCGGCCCTGTTCCGCGAGCGTGCCGGGCGGTTGGCGCTGACCGGCTGGGTGATCACCGTTGTGCTCGCCGCCGGGTCGGTCGGCGTCCTCGCCGCGCTCGGTCTCGTGCGCGCGTTCGTTCCGGTCGCCTTGGCTCTGACCACGACGGCGCTGGGAACGCTGCTGCCGATCCTGCGCGAGCACGACCTGCTCGCCGGGCAGTTCGGGCGCTACGTCCTCGCTGCCGGTGCGGTGGGCGAACTGCTGCCGATCCTGGGCATCGCGCTCTTCCTCGGCACGCAGAGTCAGTTCGTCGCGATCCTCTCGGTCGCCTCGGTCGGGGTGCTCGCCCTCGTCCTCTCCATCGCGCCCCGGCTCGCGCGCGGCAACCGGATAGGGCAGATCGTGAAGGAAGGCGAACACGCCACGTCCCAGACCACGCTGCGGTTCTCCATCGTGCTGCTCCTGTTCCTGCTGGCCGTCGCGGCCGAGTTCGGCCTCGACGTGGTGCTGGGGGCGTTCCTCGCCGGCATGGTGCTGCGTCGGTGGGCACCCGGTGACGCCCACGCGCTGGAGGAGAAGCTCGACGCAGTCGGCTACGGCTTCTTCATCCCGGTCTTCTTCGTGGTGTCGGGGATGACCCTCGACCTGCGCTCGATCGTGGAGGCGCCGCTGCGGCTGGTGTTGTTCTTCGTCCTGCTGCTGGTCGTTCGCGGGCTGCCGGCGCTGGTGATCTATCGCAGGGCCCTGCCCATGACGCAACGCCTGCAGATGATGTTCATCACCGCCACCTCACTGCCGCTGCTCGTCGCGCTCTCCGAGATCGGGCTGCGGAACGGGACCATGCTCGCGGAGAACGCCGCTGCGCTGGTCGGCGCCGGCGTGTTGTCGGTGATCTTCTACCCGGCCATCGCGGTCGCGATCGGGGCCCGGCGAGCGGGCCGCGACAGCGTCGATCCCACCCGTGCGGCGCCGGCGGACACCCCCACACCCGACGAGCCGCGGGACGATCCGTCCGCGACCTGAGCGAGACCGGCCGGCCGAACCGGGCCGCGGCGCACACATGTTCGAAGGGGTCCGAGGTGAGAGACCGAGAGACGATCCGCGAGTACGTGACCGGCTCGCTGTGGGTGCTGCCCGGCTTCAGCGCCGTGCTGGCGTTGGTGGGCGGGTTCGTCCTGTCCCGCATCCGCGTCGACCCGGAATCGCCGTTGGCGTTCCAGGGCACGGCCGACGATGCACGCACTCTGCTGAGTAACGTCGCCGGCACGGTGGTGACCGTCATCGCCCTGGTGCTCGGCCTGACCGTCGTCGCGCTGCAGCTGTCGTCGACACAGTTCTCGCCGCGGTTGCTGCGGAGCTTCCTGCGGGACCGGCCGACCCAGGTCGTGCTCGGCACCTTCGTCGCGACCTTCGCCTACTCCGCGGCAGGTCTGTTCACGGTGGGGCTGTACGACGGGGAGCGCACCGAGGACTTCCCGCGGCTGGCGGTCACCGGGGCGATCGCGTTGCTGTTCGCCAGCCTGGCGATGGTGGTGTACTTCGCGGACCACCTCGCCCACTCCATCCAGGTCGACGTGATCGGCAGGCGTGTCGAGCGGAACACCCTCGCGGTGGTGAACGGGCGGCTGGGCGGCGTCGAGGACGCCACGGCCGGTCCTCCTGGATGGGCGGTTCCACTGCTAGCCCCGAGGTCCGGATACATACAGTCCGCTCATCCGGAGCTGCTCGCGCCACTCGCGGGCCGACACGGGGTGCACATTCGGCTACGGGTAGGCGTCGGCGACCACGTCGTGTCGGGAACGGCACTCGCGTGGATGTGGACCCCGGCCCGGGACCGACCCGCCCCGGACCCGGCGGACGTCCAGCGGGCCGTCGCTCGCGCCGTGCGGATCGGACTCGAGCGCACGGAAGGACACGACGCCGCGCTCGGCGTCCGACAACTCGTCGACATGGCCTGCAAGGCGTTGTCGCCGGCGGTGAACGATCCCTACACCGCGATCCAGGCGATCGACCACCTCTCGGTGATCTTCTGCGCCCTCGCCGGTCGACCCCTCGGGGACGACGTGGCCGTGGGCCCGACCGGCCGGGGCGTGGTCGTCGTCCCCGGCAGGCGGTTCGGTGACTACCTGGCCACGACCTGCGGGCTCATCCGCCGCTACGGCTGTGCCGAACCGACCGTGGCGCTGGCCCTGCTCGGGCTGCTGCACGACTGCGCCGGCGTGGTGGCCGACGACCCGACGCGGTGGGCCGCGATCGGCGAACAGGCCGACCTCATCCTGGCGGACGCCACCCGGGAGACCGCACAGCCGGCCGACCTCGCGCCCGTCGCCGCCGCCGCCGCCGACCTGCAGCGGCGGGTGGCAGGACACCGCTCGGCCACGTCTCCTTGAGTCCGGACGCCGACAGACCCGGCACCGGGGGTCGAGCCGGGGATCGGGCGCCCTCAGTCGGACGTACCCGGTTTCCCCGCGGCGTCGCGCGCCCGCCTGCGACGTGCGACGAGATACTTCGCCGCCTCCATGGTGAGGAACGAGGTCACGACGGCGATCAGGATCGGCGCGGTCTGCAGCGCCCCGACCTGGGTCAGGAACGCCGCCAGCAGCACCATTGAGAACGGCGCCGCGGCGAGCGACCCCGGGACGGCGGCGAGCAGGCAGGTGAACGCGAGACCCAGCGGCACCCCGGGCACCACCTCGTGCACGAGGACACCGAGGGTCCCTCCGATGAACAACGCCGGGAAGATCGGCCCGCCCACGAACCCGCTCGCCTGGCTGACCGCGAACGTGAGCTGCTTGGCGAACACGAGGACGACGAGCAGGCCCACACCCCAATTCCCGGCACCGTGGAGCACGGTCTTGAGCTGATCACTCCCGGTGAACATCGTCAGCGGCAATATCACCCCGACGACCCCGAACATCACACCACCCAGCGTCGATCGCACCATGCCCGGGAGCTTCACCAGGTCGAACAGCCGCGCCGCCCCCTGGACGAACGCCACCAGCACCGTCACCGCGAGGGCCGCGAGCAGGCCCAGGGGAATCGCCGCCGCCAGCTGCCAGTCCTCGAACGCGTACTGCGGCACCTGGTAGGCGTCGAGGAACACGGATCCGGCGATGACGAAGTAGATCCCGAAGGACACGCTCGAGGCGACGATGTCGCCGACGAGAGCCTTGGCGAACCGGTGGCCTCCGGGGCGGGCGAGCTCCAGGATGAACATCACCACGATGACCGTGCTGGAGAACAGCCCGCCGTAGGCGCCGGCGAAGCCGGACAGGGTGGTCAGCTGCGAGTCCTCCCGGCTGAGCCGGCGTCTCCGGGACACCCAGCTGCCGGCGCCGCCACCCAGCGAGCCCAAGGCCTTCTCCGGGCCGAGGCTGGCGCCCCCGATCAGCGACACGGCCGAAACGACCGCGACCCCGGGCACCAGTCGCGGCTCGACGTGCCCGGCCTTCAGGTCGTCGATCAGGCCGGGGATCTCCTCGGGAAGGCGGGTCAGACGGCGCAACAGCCCCACGACGAGGCCGGCCGCCGCGGTGACCGCCACCCACCACCACTGCCCGCCGAACCAGCCCGGGTCGGAGGCGACGTACCAGCGGCCGCCGAGTCCGATCACCCCCATGAAAACCAGACCAGCGAACGCGCCGAACACCCCGAGTGCCACCGCATAGCCCGAGAGCACCCAGAACTCCCGGCTCCCGGTGAACGACAAGGCCGGAGCCGGTTCGGACGGTGCACTCACGAGAGACCTCGCAGCGCCGCCGCTCTCGCCGTCGCGACGGCCGCGCCGCCGTGTCCTGTGCTTCTGGCCATGCAGATCCTCGGGGTCACTGGTCGCGGTGCTCCGCACCCGGGGCCGTGGCCAGCCACAGCGGTGACAGAGCACTCTGATCTCGCGACGACTCGGGAGTGCGGCCCGCCTGTCCTGGACTGCCGGGTCTCGGCCGGCCGGGGCCAGCCGGTTCGTCGTCCCGTCAGCGTGGAAGCGGGAACCCGCGCCTCCCTCACCCCGCCGAGGTGAAACGGCCCTCCGGCGAACCGCCCAGAGATCGAGTTCCACCGGCGAACCCCTCGTGCTGCTCGGAGACCCCGACCTGCTCTGCCTCGACGAACTCAGCGAGAGGCCCGGATCGCGAACTGCTCTTCCACAGGGGCCCGACGAGCGCTCGGGGTGCCGACAAGGCGTTCGACCGCCACGGCTGCCGGCTGTGCGAGGTGCTTCCCTGCAGGATCAGCGATCGCCCGTCGAACTCACCCGGCGCGGGTGCTTCGAGCCGGCTTGTGGGCCGGCACCGTATGGAGGTTGTGGCCGGTGAGAAGCGTCCTGGGGCCGCCAGACGCGCTGCTCGGTCGCCCGAGGAGGATCTGGTGGTTCATCGACACGTCTCGCGTAAGGACCCGTCCGCGGACTCCGCGGTCGCGCCGGCCTACACCCAGCGGTTGGATCTTGAGCCGATCCCGAAGTTCCGGATGCCCGAGCACGGAGCCGCGCCGGAGGCGGCCTACCGGTTGATCCACGACGACTTGCTGCTGGACGGGAGCTCCCGGCTCAACCTGGCCACGTTCGTCACGACCTGGATGGAGCCGGAAGCGGGTCGCTTGATGTCCGAGGCCTTCGACAAGAACATGATCGACAAGGACGAGTACCCGCAGACGGCCGAGATCGAGCGTCGCTGCGTGAACATGGTCGCGCACCTGTTCAACGCCCCGGAGGACGGCGACGCGGTCGGCGCGTCGACCATCGGGTCCAGCGAGGCCGTCATGCTCGCCGGGATGGCGTTGAAGTGGCGGTGGCGGGCCCGCCGAGCAGCGGCCGGAGAGTCCACACAGCGACCGAATCTGATCTTGGGCTCGAATGTGCAGGTGGTGTGGGAGAAGTTCTGCCGGTACTGGGACGTCGAGCCTCGCTACATACCGATGCGACACGGCCGTTACGTGATCACCCCGGACGAGGTGGTTGCGCGGATCGACGAGAACACCATCGGCGTGGTCGCGATCCTCGGGACCACCTACACCGGCGAGTTCGAGCCGATCCGGGAGATCCACGACGCCGTGGTGGCCCACAACGAGGCCACCGGAAATCAGGTGCCGGTCCATGTGGATGCGGCCAGCGGCGGTTTCGTGGCGCCGTTCCTGCATCCGGAGTTGGACTGGGACTTCCGCTTGCCGATGGTCAAGTCGATCAACGTGTCGGGGCACAAGTACGGGCTGGTGTATCCCGGAATCGGCTTCGTCGTCTGGCGCGAAGCAGAGGACCTGCCCGAGGACCTCGTGTTCCATGTGAACTACCTGGGTGGGGACATGCCGACGTTCACGCTGAACTTCTCGAGACCCGGAAACCAGATCGTCGGCCAGTACTACAACTTCCTGCGGCTGGGCCGGTCGGGCTACCGCAAGGTGATGGAATCGCTGCGTGACCTGGCCGTGCACACCTCGGGCCGGGTCGCGTCCCTGGGCCCCTTCGAGTTGCTCAGCGACGGCCGAGCGATCCCGGTGTTCTCCTTCAGGCTCGTCGACTCCGCGCAGTACACGGTCTTCGACGTCTCGGAGCGGCTGCGCACCGAGGGCTGGCAGGTGCCCGCCTACACGATGCCCGACGCCGCGACCGACGAGGCCATCATGCGGGTGGTAATCCGCGAAGGCTTCAGCTACGACCTGGCCGACGACCTGCTCCAGGCCCTGCAGAACGCGACGAACTATCTCACTGCCAACCCGCCGAGGGCGTCCACGGGAACCCACGGTTTCAGCCACACCTGACGGGCCGACCCGCCGGCGAAACCGGCTCCGGCCGCCACCACTGAGTCGTCCTGGGTCTGACGGAGGCCCGGCTCATGGGATTTCGACCGTGGGATGGTCGTCCCGGCGGCCGAGTAGAACGCCTGCTCGTACTCGGTCGCGGCCGGTCATCGAGGTTACTGTCGAGGCGCGCGGTGTTGTGCCAGTGCACCCGGCCGAGCGTGGCGAGCTCGACCTCGACGGTCTCGAGGGCTGCGCGCAGCTGGGCGGCTGTCGAGAGCAGCTTCGGGTCGGTGCACTCGAGCGAGCCGGAGAGATGTCGAGGTCCTTGTCCTCGCTCCAGTGCTCCTTCAGGGCCTCCTTCAGCCCATCAAGGGCCGGCTTGAGGTCGGCCGAGACGTCGAGCCCGAGCGTGTTCGTCGTGACAACCTCTTCCAGAAACGGGATCTGGGCCGCACGAGCGAAGATCGAAGGGCCGCTCATGTCCTCCCAGGGCCCGAACATGGCGGTGTCGGCTTGGGCGTCTTCCCGGAGCCATCGGGTGCGACGAAGACGATCGCTTCGCTGGCAATGTTCGCGGAACTCTGCGCGCAGAATTTCCAGCCCCTGCATGCACAGCCAAACGCGTAGATTGTGCGGGCGGTGCCGGGGCAGTCGCCCGTCGCAGTCGTAGCCCTTTGCACGCGCTTGGCCTCGCCGGCTACCCGCAGGGCAACGGGCAGCAGCCCCGCCTACGCGGTGGTCACCTGCAACGGCTCCAACACTCAGCAGCACTTGCCCACGGAGGTTTGGTGCTCCATCCCGCCCCGTGCGGGATGGGGCGCTTTCTCGTTCCAGGTCTCCGAGCCGCCGCTGTCGGATCCGGCAGGATCCCCCACATGAGCGACGACCCCGCCCGCGACGCGATCGACGCGGCCGCCGAGCAACTCCGCACCGCCAACCACGCCATCCCGCTCGGCCCCCGTACCCCGCAGGCCGCGTACGAGCGGGTCGGCGCCCTCGCCGAGATCCTCACGAAGCTCGAGCAGACCCTGCGGGTCACCGGCGACCAGCTCGACCGGCTGACCTCCGGCCAGGGGCTCAGATCCGACGACGTCACCCCGGCCGGGTCGCACGCCCGGATCGCCTCCCAGAACCTTCATTTCGCCGTCGACCGGGTCTCCGCCGCTCTCGCGCAGGTCAACACCGCCCGGTCCCGGCTCTCGCACATACGCACGGAAGAGACCTGAGCGGATCGATCGCGTCCGGCCCGTCTGATCGCTTTCGAACATACGCGCCAGCGTTCTCGCGCGCTGTGCTTCCCCGCAGGACCACATGCTGGTGCCGCACGAAGGGGACGCCCATGTCCAGGGCCAGCGAACAGCGAGCCGCTGCTGAACCACGCACTCGGCGCGGCGCGCCACCACCTCTCACGCCGAGCGTACCCATCAGCATCCCCGTCACCTGCTCGATCACCGACCGGAAGGCGAGCCGGCGCTCGACAAATCGCGCCAAACTTTCTTCAACTCGGGTGCATCCGCAGGTGGGCGTGCGCCGGTAGTGCGGGGTGTCAGGAGCCGGCCGGGCCTCGTCGACGAGGCCCGCGGTTCTACCCCTTCACGAGGAGATCCGATGCGACGCCTCACCCTCGCCCTCGGCGGACTGCTCACGGCGTGCGCCGCCGCCGTCGCGACCGCCCCGGCCGCGACCGCCCAGGAGACCGGCACCGTGCACGTCGTGCACGGCATCCCGGACACCCCGGTGGACGTCTACGTCGACGGGCAGCGTGCGCTCGACGACTTCGCCCCCGCCACCGTCGCGGGCCCGGTCGACCTGCCGGCCGGGACCAGGACCGTGGCCCTCTTCCCGGCCGACGCGGCCGACGGCTCCGGAGCGCCGCTGCTGTCCGCGCAGGCGGAGGTCCCGGCCGGCGGCGACGTCACCCTCGCGGCCCACCTCGACGCGAACGGCGCCCCGACGGTCACGCCGTTCGTCGACGACGTCTCGGCCGTGCCGGCCGGGCAGGCCCGGCTGGTCGTCCGCCACACGGCCGCCGCGCCGGCCGTCGACGTGCTGGCGAACGGCAGCCCGGCGCTCACCGGGCTGACGAACCCGAACCAGGCCGCGGCCGAGGTCCCGGCGGGCACCCTGTCCGCCGCGGTCGCCGCCGCGGGCACGACCGAGCCCGTGCTCGGCCCGGCCGACCTGACCCTGGCCGAGGGCACGGCGACCTTCGTGCACGCGATCGGCTCGCTGCAGGCGAACAACCTCAAGCTGGTGACCTTCACCGTCGACGGCCTGCACAGCGCCCCGGCCGGCGTCCCGGCCGGGGCCCCCTCGGGCGCCCCTGGCGGCGACGGCGGTTGGCCGGCGATCGGCGCGGCAGCCGGTCTTGCGCTGATCGGGGCCGGCGCGGTCGGCCTGCGCCGCACGCGCGCCGCGCGCTCCTGACCGTGACGCGCACGCGAGCCCCGGGTCCGGTCAAGGGTCGGGTCGCGAGAGGGGTCGCGGCCCTGGTCGCGCTGGTCGCGGGGCTCGCGCTGCTCGCCGGGACGGGGGTGGCCTGGGCGCTCCGGGTCGCCCCCGCTCCGGCGCCGGCGGGCCCGGTCGTCCCGGATCGGGTCGCGGCCCCGGCGGGGGATCCCGGAGCAGCCGGACCCGTCGCCGCCGAACCGGTGGGGCTCACCGTCGACCGGGCCGGGCGGACGCTGCTGGCCGCGCCGGTGCTGCCGGTGGGGGTGGACGCCACCGGGGCGATGGGCGTGCCGGAGGAGGTCGCGACGGTCGGCTGGTACCGCTTCGGCCCGGCCCCGGGCGCCGGCACCGGCTCGGCGGTGCTGGCCGGGCACGTCGACGACCGGGTGCAGGGGCCCGGCGCGTTCCACGATCTCGCCGGGCTCGCACCGGGCGACGTGGTCACGGTCCGCCGCTCCGCCGCCCTGGCGGTCCGGTACGAGGTGCGCGAGGTGCGCGCGGTGGACAAGCAGGCGCTCCCGGCGGGCGAACTGTTCGCCCGCGACGGCCCGCCCCGGCTGACCCTGGTGACGTGCGGTGGGCCGTTCGACCGGGCGACCCGGTCATATCGGGACAACGTCGTGGTCACGGCCGTACCGCTCGGCCCCCTCGTTGCGCTCCCTGCGCTGCCGGCGGGGACGTCGTGAGCACACCGCCGGCGTCGTCGGGATGCCCGGTTCGTCAGGCCCTGCGATGCTCGTCCGGTGACACGCCGACGGACACCGGGATGACGGAGATCCTGCCGCCGGGCGCCCCGCGGGAGCCGCGCAGCGCCGCGGACCCCGCGCGGCCGCCGTCACCGGCGAGCGGGTCGACCGGGTCGACCGGATCGGCACCGGCGGAGGGCCCGGACGGGGAGATCGCCCTCCGCCTGCGCGCCGGCGACCCGGAGGCGCTGCGCCTGGCCTACGACCGGCACGCGCGGGTGGTCCACACCGTCGCGCTGCGGGTGCTGCAGAGCCACCACGACGCCGAGGACGTCACCCAGCAGGTCTTCGTGCGCGCCTGGCGCGGCCGCGGCGGCCTCGACCCGGAGCGCGGCGGGCTCGGCCCCTGGCTGATCGGGATCACCCGGCGGCAGATCGCCGACCGGCTGGCCCTGCGCGCGCGGGAGCGGGCGGCCGCCGAGGGGGCGGTGCGGGCCGGGCCGCCACCCCCGCTGGCGCCGCGGCCCGAGCAGGTCGTCGACGTCGTCGTCGTGGCCGACGAGCTGGACCGGCTGCCCGAGACGCAACGTAGGGTGGTCCGGCTGGCCTTCTACGACGACCTCACCCAGCAGCAGATCTCCTCGGTGACCGGGCTCCCGCTGGGCACGGTGAAGAGCCACCTCCGACGCGGGGTGGACCGGATGCGACGACGATGGGAGGCGGGCGGTGCGGCACCCGGGGCCTGACGAGCTCGTCGACGCCGCCCTGTCGGCGCGGGATCCGGATCCGGGGACCGAGGCGCACCTGCGCGGGTGCCCCACCTGCCGTGCCGAGGTCGAGGCGCTGCGGGGCACGGCACAGCTGGCCCGCGAGGGCGCGGACCGGCCGCTGCAGGACCCGCCGCCCGCCGTGTGGGAACGCGTCGCCGGCGAGCTCGGCCCCGAGCTGACCGGCGGCCCCGCGGCCCCGGTCGGGTCCGGCACCGTCACCACGCTGCCCTCCCGGCGCCGTGGCCCCCTGCTGCTCGCCGCGGCCGCGCTGGTCGTGGGGCTCGCGGGCGGGGCGGGTATCGGGCTGACGCTGGGCCCCGGCGACCCGGAGGTCCCCGACGCGTCCGGCGCCGTGCCGCTGGTCGCGCTGGACCCCGACTCGGGGACGACCGGCAGCACCGGCCTCGCCGAGAGCGGCGGGCGCCGGGTGCTGACGGTGGCGCTGGAGCGCGGGTCGGTCCCGGCCGGCGGCTACCTGGAGGCCTGGCTGATGGACGAGGGCGCCACCCGGCTCTACGCGCTGGGCGGGCTCACCGCCGACGGTCCGGACCGCTGGACGGGCCGGTTCGTGCTGCCCCCGGACCTCCCGCTCGACGTCCTGGACACCGTCGACGTGTCGGTCGAGCACTTCGACGGCGACCCCGGCCACTCCGGCGAGAGCTTGGTCCGGGGCCGCACCACCTAGCGTGAGAATCTGGGCAGAGCGCGGATTCCCGGGTCACGACGTCCGGTCGCCGCAGCTAGCCGGCTCGGGAGAACCTCGGGAGAACCCTCGGCTTCTCCTGGCCCGACCTGCTCTGGCGGGGCGCAGACCACGACGGAACCCGCCTCCGGCATCAAGCTCCTCACCGAGAGCGCCGAAAGTGGTCGTCACGCCATCAGGCCCCTCAGCCCGCCGCCCGCCTCACGACGACGCGGCCCGTCCACATCAACGCGACGCGTCGACCGGATGAGTCGTCAGCGTCACCTCAGTGCCGACCTCGCCGCCTCCCGCCGCGGGATCGCCGGACCGCAGCGTCGCCGTCGCCATCAACCCGACCATCAGGTCCAGACCGCGTCCCCGGGGCCCCGGGTCGGTGGGCTTGGGCTGCCACCGCCCCCAGTCCCGCACACAGATCCGCAGGTGGCGTTGTCGCCCATCCGCGCTCAGCACCTCGACAGTGATCTCCACCTCGGCAGGAACTTCGACATTGACCAGGTCATCGACCAGGTCCTCCACGCGAACCTCACCGTCATCGGCCGCGAAGCCGGCGACCGGGTCAGCACCGCTGGGACGGTCCTGAGCCTCCTCATCCGAGTCGCTCGCTCGATAGGCGTGCTCCACGGCGTTGCTCACCGCCTCATCGACCGCGAGGACGATGTCTGCGGCTTCCTCCTCCGGCCACCGCAGAGCAACCAGCCACCGGCGCAGCTCAGCCCGTACCCGTCGCGGCGTCGCCAACGACGCCGGCGCTCTCAACCGCCACCGGCCGGCCACCAGATCACTTTCAACGTCATCCAGCACGTCGTTCACAGATGAGTCCACGACGCCGCCCTAGCTCATGGAGGGGAGTCTTCTGCTGCAGGGGCAAAGCTTGCCGCAGGACCCGAGCGACCTGCAGGGCCAGAGGGGCGTAAAGCAAGACTCGAACCTGCTCAATTCGGCCGAACCGCGCAGACTTCCCGCGCAGACTCCGGGCCGTCCGGACCCCTTGTCGTAGACGAGCCAGATCCGCAGGCATGGTCGCGGCGTGCTCGGCCAGCCAGGCCGCCCGGTCGCCGATGTGGACGCGGGGCCGGTCAGCTCCAGGCCTGCCCGGGCTCATAGCTGCCCGGGCTCGTAGTTGCCGGCGCTCCATTCGTGCCCCTCCGGGTCGAGAACCCTGGCCCGGCGGGTGCCCCACTCGGTGTCCTCCGGCGCGAACACCGGCCGGGCGCCGGCCGCGACGGCCCGTTCGTACAGCTCATCGACATCGGCGACGCGCAGGTAGAGCCCGTTGCCGGTCGACTGCCCGCGCAGCGCCGGGATGTCGTAGTCGCCGTCGGCGCTGGCGATCATGAGCACCACCGCCCCGAGGCGCACCTCCGCGTGCAGCACCGTGTCGTGCGGGCCGTCCTGTCGGGCGACGACCTCGAACCCCACCGCCGTGAGCCATTCGAGCGCGGCGGGCGCGTCGCGATAGCTCAGGTAGGCGAACAGGACGGCGTCCGAGCCCGGCGTCTGCGGCACCGCTCAGCCCTCCGCAAGCCGGCGAAGGCGCGGACCGGGCAGCCGCATCCTCGGTCCCCACCGAAAGCCGACCGCCGCGACCAGCACGACGACCAGCCCGACGGAGGCGGCGAGCGCGAGCACCGGCTCCCCCGCCCCGCGGGCCCCGAGCGCCGCCCCGACGAAAGCCCACACGACCGCGGCGAGGTAGGGCACCAGGACCCCGGTCCAGCGCAGCAGCGCCACCGCCGTCGCGGTCGCCCCGGCCAGGATGCCCAGCTGCCCGATCAGCCCCGCCGCCCCGTCCAGCGGCGCACCGGAGCTCGCGAGGGCGGTGGTGAGGTTGAGCCAGATCGCGATGCTGCTCCACCCCAGGTAGAGCCCCAGCGTGCCCCACAGCACGGCCCGCGCGTACCGGGTCCACGCCGCGATGCGGTCCGCGTTCTGCAGGGCGACCCGGGTCGCGGCGAGTAGCCCGGCCAGCATGACCAGCAACACCGCCAGCGTCGCCCAGCGCGGTTCGAGCTCGGCGGCGATCAGCCACGCGGTGAACCCGGCGAACACCACGATCAGCGGACGGGCCAGTCGCACCCGCAGATCGCGGTCCGGGCCACCGGGCAACGCCGCCCACACCGCCCAGAGCAGCGACAGCACCTCGATCACCGCCCAGATGGAGAACGCGTAGCCGGCCGGCACGATCGGTGGTTCGCCCGCCCGGTCCGCCGTGGTGAACGCCCCGCCGCCCACCGCGGCGATCACCAGTGGAGCGGCGAGCTGCCCGAGCGCGAGCACCACCAGCGCCACCGCCCAGCCACTCCACCGACGCAGCTCTCGGCGCCTCATGGCGGCCACACCCCGGACGTCGCTGAGCAGACGTGCCATCCCGACCACCCTTCCCACGAAATCTCGATAATCAAGAGAGTCGGTTGCGGGTCGGGCCGCCGCAACTCGATCATGGATCGCAGGGTTTGCCGGTGAGCCGCCAGCGGGGCGGTCGACGGGGAAAGGTCCGTCGAGCCGAGGGACGGCCTCTCGGCCAGGTGGACATGGTGCACCGCCACGCCGTGCCGGACTTGGCGAAGGTCAGCTGGGCCTTCGTCGACGCCTACATCTCGTCGACGCTTGGTGAGCTGACGAATCAGGCGTGGGAGCGGATCGCGCCGCTGCTGCCGGCAGTGACCGGGAGGCCGGCACGGGCGTAATCACCGGTAGTGATCAACGCGATCCCGTGGCCGCGGCGCACCGGAGCGCCGTGGCGGGACCTGCCCGAGCGGTACGGCGCGTGGAAGACGGGGCACGAGCGCCTGCGCCGCTGGACCGCGTACGGCACCTGGGACCGCATCCTCGACGACGCCGCGGTCAAAGGCGGCTCCGTCGGAGCGGTCGCGTGGACCATCAGCGTCGACTCCACCCACACCCGCGTCCGGGCCCACCAGCACGCTGCCCGGGGCCCGGCAAGGGGCTGCCCCAGCGCCTGGACCCGCGACCTCGCCGTCGACGGCGACGCCCTCGGCCCGGTCCCGAGGCGGACTGACCTCGCCGCCACCGGCACCACCCGACGTGCGGGAACCCGCACGAGAGTGAGGTCCTCGCCGAGGTGGTCGGTGCCGTGGCGGGTGGTCGCCGTCGAGCCGCAGCGTCGGCTCCGGTTCTGCGGCGTGATGGGCGGGTGCTGGCAGCGCGCACCCTCTTCGCGAAGGCGACGCCGCTCACCTCGACGAGCATTTCGAGGTCGAAGCCCCCATGCTTGGCCAGCAGCTCCCGGTGGTGGCGGGCATGTTGGGCGAGGCGAGCCGGGGCTGCTGGCCACCTCCGCATCGCGTTTCTTCTGCTTGAGCGATTACGGGGGCTGTTCGCGGCGGTGACGGTCGGCGTTGCGACGGCGATGCGGGCACTTCTCAGCAAGAACCGTCGAGGCGATGAATTGGCTCGTCGGGGTTGGGGAGCGACGAAACTATGCACGGTGGGCACGTGCACGTGTTCACGACGTGAGCATGGCGCGAGAATCTACAGAAGAAGCAAAATATGGAAGACGTCGGGGAGGTCTCGTGACCATCACTGTGTTCGTCCTGGACGATCACGAGATCGTCCGGCTCGGTCTCGCCCAGCTGCTCAACGCCGAGGGCGATCTCGAGGTTGTCGGCGAGGCCGCCACCGCCGCTGAGGCGCTAGTCCGCATTCCGGCGGTCCGGCCGGACGTCGCCATCCTCGACGTACGACTGCCTGACGGCGACGGTGTGTCGGTGTGCCGGGAGGTGCGGGCCGCGATGGAGCGACCGCCGGCTTGCCTGATGTTCACCTCGCACTCCGACGACGAGGCCTTGTTCGGTGCGATTCTCGCCGGCGCCTCGGGCTACTTGCTGAAGCAGGTCGCGGGCGCCGACATAGTCGCGGCCGTACGCACTGTTGCTGCTGGCGCCTCGTTGCTCGATCCGAACGCCACTGCCATGGTGCTGAACCGCCTTCGCAACGGAAAGGAAGAGGAAACAGACGACCCTGGCTACGCCGCCCTGTCGTCACAGGAACGTCGCATCCTCGAGCTCATCGCTGACGGCCTGAGCAATCGACAGATTGGTGCGGAACTGTACCTGGCGGAGAAGACGGTCAAGAACTACGTCTCCTCGGTGCTGCAGAAGCTTGGTTTCTCCCGCAGAACCGAGGCCGCCGTCTATGCCATCGAACGCCGCGACGGCCTGCCATCTCGAGCGGCCCGGCGCCCCGGGGCCTGATTGAGACGGGGATGCACAGGGGCGCATCGGCGAATGCTGGTCCCCGCACAGGGCACTGCGATCGGAGTGGCGCCGCCTCGAAGCCAGGAGCGTGCAGCATCGACTGTTGCAGTGCGTTATGTCCGGCTGGGGCCGGACAGGGCCGAAGGTCCGTACTTCCTCGATGTCGGGACGTGTCAATCTCGGGGTACGGGGTCCGAGGGGTCCGGAACCCTCCCGCTTCGAGGCCTTGGCGGTCAAGCAGTGTGCCGCCATGGCCGAGCCTCGTCACTGCCTGCCCCTCCCCGATGGTGCAGCGAGCGGCAGCGAGTCGGTCCCATCCGGGGTGGTGCGGCCGATCGGGTCTCAGGCCGAGACAGTGCCCGAGCTGCCGTGCGGTCAGGTCCTGTAGTCGGTTTCGGCCAGGTAGAGCGGATTGCCATCGGGGTCGGTGAAGAACGCGAGCGCCAAATTGCCCTCCTCGTCGACGACGACCGGACCGCGAAACCTGACGCCGCGCGCCTCCAGCTTGGCCACGACCTCAGCGATCGGCTGGTCGACGGCGAGACCGAGGGTGATTGCACCAGGGGTTCCGGGGGCGGGGCCATGGTCGGTTGCGGGATGCAGGCCGAGGCGGAGCCCTCCGCCGGCGTCGATCTCCGCCCAGTGGTCACCGGCGCGGAAGACCAGCTCAAGCTCAAGCGCGTCGTGGTAGAAGTCCACGGCTCGCCGCATGTCACTCACGTAGATCGTGGCATTCCCGCCTCGGATCACAGCGCCAGTGTTGCCACGGCCAGCGACGGCGGCAAGACACAACACGCGATGAGCCGGCTGCCGACTTCTTTCCCTGAAGTCTCGCGGCAGCGCTATTGCCGTCCCAGAGCGCTTGACACCGACCAGCCGCCCGGGCGACGAGGGCGACTCGCTCTAAGTCAGGTGCTCATGCTGCGCACCGAGGTGCTCCGCCTCGCCACCGCGAGCCTCGAGATCGACGGCGACGCCCTGGCCCGAGCAGGTCGTGTACGCGGTCGTCGAGGCCGGCACTGCCGAGCAGGTCGTCAGCTCCTCGATGCCCGCCTCTCCGGCTCCACCGGCCAGTCTGCAGCGTGACCCGGGGCGGGCGGGATGCGCGAGCTGCTCGAGGACCGCAGCCCTGGCAGCGCGTGTACACCGTGCTCACAGGGTTCGCGGCCGTCGCTCCGACGCTGCTGTGGCGGTCGGAGTCGGTGCTGCGGGTCGCGGTGATGTCCTGCTGGGCCAATGCCGTCGCGGACTTCGCCGCCTGGCAGGTCGTCCGCGACGAAGAGCATAAGACGAGGCGAGGTGAGCCAAATCAGCTGTCGGCACCCTTTAGCCGGGTGATGAAGTCAACCAATTCCGCGGGCCTCTTCGAGCCGATGATCAGCTTCTCGCCGCTGGCGACCTGCAACTCTACCCCGCGTGCCGTTACCGGGCCGCTGGGCCGCATGATGTACAGGAACCGTCCGTTCTTGGCCGCGCTTAGACCCCAGAAATGCCACCCCCAGAATTCAGTATCGGTGAGTGAATTGTAGGAGCTTACTTTCCAGTGGACGATGTTGCTCAGGGCGACGTCCTTCTGTGTCATACGGGAAGGCAGCATGTTCCACCGGAGCGGATACACCCTGATGCGAAGACCGCCCGAGTCGACGGCGACAACGAGTTTCGTCTGAAAGTGCAGAACTACTAGAGGAACGTGGACCACGAAGAGCAGAGCGAGGGGGGCGCTGATGACCAAACCGACGCGACTGAGCGGCGGCGGACCCATGAGCCAAACCCGGCCCATGGCAGCGCCAAGAACCGTGGCGGTGAGCAGTGGGATCGCTTTGATCCATAACGGGAAGTTCTGCTCCTCGTGGAAGTAGGACCTTCCTGCCCGTCCTTCCGTGCCGAGCGCACCCGTGGCTGTCATGACCTATCTCCATTTGGTGACTGCGGGTGAAGGGTGCTCTGGGTGCAGGCCATCAGTGTCCAAAGCCTCCAACCAAAGGATCCAACCACTGATGAAGCCGCACGATAGAAAAAGCACCCGAGGAGTGAGGCGCGGCCCCCGGAGAATCCGAAGGCCGGCCTCCGCGGTGCAGTAGGGCACACCCGGCCCGGACCAAGTGTCCGCGAGCAGCACCACGTCAGCTACGCCACCCGGAAGCAGCTCAACCTGCGCGCCGGAAGGCCTGCGCCGCTGGTTTGGCGTGCACCCACGCACCGCGGGCGCCGCCGCGCGCCTTCCTGGCCTTCTGGATGACAGCGGCCCGGGGCGGCCCGACTCTGAGGACGACCGGCGGGCGGCTGTTCGTGCGGCCACGCCGCCCGAGCCCCTGCCCGCGCCGCGATCAACCGCCGAAGGTCTCCGTCCAGTACCACTTGCCGGACGCGTCGCTCTTCTCGCTGTCCAAGCCCGTCTCCTTGTACGCGCAGTTGAGGATGGCGGACCTGTGGGTAGGGCTGTTCATCCAGGCGTTGACCACTGCCTGCGCATCGGGGGCTTGCGCGACGTTCTCCCACCAGCTCGAGTAACCCAGCCCCTTCAGGCGATCGTCGATCGTGCTGCCGTTGTTCCCGTCATGGCCCATCCGGTCACGGTTGGCCTGCTCTGCACTGTGCCGACTGGCGGCGGTTTGCAGCTTGTCGACCTTCTGCAACGGCGCGCACCCAGCCTTCGCGCGCTCCTCGTTCACCAGCTTCAGCGCGAGACGATTGTGGAGTCGCTCCTTGCGCCTGTCGGCGTGGCTGTCGGCGGGCAACTGCGTTGCCGCCGCGGTGGGCGTGACAGAGACCTCGGCAGCGGCAGGTGCGGCGAGCCCGACGAGCGTGCCGGCGGCAAGCACGCCGATCAAGACCCGAGTGGATCTCTGGATGACGGTGGTGATCATGACCCCTCCTTGGTCTTCGCCGCGGTCAGGTGCCGGGGCGAAGCGCGACCAGGGTGAGGTTGGTCGGCGAGGTCAACCAGGGTGCCACCCCGACCAACGGGGGGACTCCACCCGACCCCCAAGGGCGAGGAAACCCTACGTCGCGCTGCTGCGGACGTCGCCTGCAGATCGACCGCCCAAGGCGGAGCGATGATCGTGGCCCGGCCTGGCGCCGTGATGTGCGGCCTTGCGGCAGCGGGTCGGAGCAGTAGGTGTGGCGGGGCTGGACGGGGATGGAGGTGCCTCAGCAGATCGGGCAGCGCCGGGCTGGGACTAGTTGTCACACCTGGGTGAAGATGAGCCCGCAGGTCGACTCGACCACCTACCACGATCTTCGCCTCGGACTCGCTGTACCTCACGAGGTCCTTACGGCCCTCCGCCGATGCGGCCCGCATCGTCGACGACACCGTGGACTGGTTCCGCGCCATCGAGACGGTCCGCGAGATCGGACAGCGGATCAACGCCAACGTCGTCTTCGGGCACCCCGCCGACCAGGTGAAGGAGCTGAGGGTTGGCCGCAGAACTCCTACACCTCCAGCGGTCCGACCCGGGCAGTACGCCCCCGGGCATCACGGCCGAGCCGGATCCCTCATGCAAGGCCTACATCCCCTGCCCGTATACGACTACGCCTGCTCCTGCGGGACTCGGTTCAAGCTGCTCGTCCCGTCGTGGTCCGGCACGAATACCGACTGCCGCAGTGTGTGACGCCGACCTCGCGCCGCCCCCCGGCGCCGAAGATACTGGGCCCGGCGAAGCCCCCCACCGCGATGTCCGCCGCCCGCAGTTCTGGAAAGGCGTCGGCCGGGGCGACCGCGACACGATCACCCGTTGTGCGCCGCGAGATGGACCGGCGTTAGGAGTTCGAGGCCCGCGCCCCGAGCACACCGAGCAGCGCACGACGCCGCCGTCACTCATGAGGGCGTGTTCAAGCGGGAGCTACCAACTCCCGCACCCGCCCAGCGAGGACGCTACCTCTGCCATGACAGAGGCAGCGAAGACCCGGAGCCTCGGGAGCTCTCCCACGCAGTCATGAGAGCGCACGGAGTGAGGAACCGGGACTGTGGTCGTTCCGAGGAAGAGGATCTTGTCAGAACTTGGACTTGAACATGATGAGCCACGAAATGAGCGTGACGAGCACGATCGTGGCGAGCACCCGCAGGAACGCAACGGTCGCGGCCGACATCTCCGACGTCCTCGACCCTCGATTGGCGATCAGCACCGTGGCGATCAGCAGCACTGCGCTGGCCCCGCACACCAGCCCTACGACGTTGACCATGTCCGGCCCCGCGCAACACGCACCAGGAGGCGCTGACCAATCCGGTTGGCGACCATGCCTGACCGTCGTGCGGCCGCCGCACGTGTTAGCGCTCGCTTTTCCGTTCCACCTATTCGGACGAACTCCGAGCCAGTTACCAGGAAGCAGATGCAGCGTACAACAATTAGCGATGCATTGCTCACAGTCGGCCGTCCGACCTCTGAACGCGGCCGCGGGCGACCAAGCCGGGGCGAACTCGCCAAGCGCTCCGTCCGAAGAGGGACACGTCACGAGAACGGGCATCGAAACCCAGTCAAGAGACACGTCCTGGCCGTCGCGCTGTTCTAAGCCGCACGGCCCTTCAGGAGCGTGGCGCCGGTTTTTGTCCCGTTCCTCTGTGAGGAAGCCTGTCCTCCATCACTGGGCTAAGGCACCATGCCTGCGACCGATGAAGCAGCTAATGCGAGGCTCCGTCGCCCGGCGGGGGTGAGGCTGAGCTGCAGTGGAACCGCCGGCCTCGCTCTCCCGGCAAACCGCAGACGCCCCCGGGCGGTCACAAGAGGCAGACCCCGCGGTTGCGCTCGCGACGCCCCCCAGCCCGAGTTGCCCACTACGGACGGGTTTAGTGATTGCTTTGCCTTTCGCTGACGTTCGTCCGAAATGACCGCCTGAACGCTGCCGGCAACCGCGCTTGCGCGAGGTTACTTCCGAGTCGAGGTATCCGACCCGTTGCGCAGCTCATCTGTCGGGAACAGTCTGAGTACGGCCGATTTGCCATACAGCCGGGGGGATCCTTGCTGAGCACTTCTGTCGCACTTGTGTCCCTTGATCAGCGGTATGCGCCGGCCGTGTCACCGGTCGCGTGCGGCGAGGTGGAGTGAGCGATGACGGCCCATCCCGAGAACCACGGGCGCGACTCCGAGCGCGATGCCTCGGCCTCGGCGCCCTGGGCACCCGGTGCTTTGGCCGAGTTGGTGGTTGTCGACCCGCACGAGGCGCAGGGCTGGCGGGTTCGCCGGCACGAGCGGCTCGACTTCATGTTCGAGGAGCGGTGCGACTGGATCCGGGAGTACGGCCGCGCCGGACAGCTCGCCGTCGACGGGCATGGCGTCTCCCTGACCTTCGACGAGCTCGACGCCAGCACCAACCGGCTCGCCCGCTACCTGCGGCTGCACGGCGCCGGCGCCGGCGATCGGGTCGCACTGCTGTTCGACGACCGCGTCGACGCCTACGTCGCTCTGCTCGCCGTGTCGAAGATCGGCGCCACGTGCGTGCCGCTGGACCCGGACGCGCCGGCCGATCGGCTCGCGTTCGTCCTCGCGGATACGTCGGCACGGTTCGTGCTGAGCCGCTCGCATCTGCCCGGACGGGTGGCTCCGGCGCGGGTGCTGGTCGGGGAAACAGCCGAACTGATCGCGATCGACGAGGCGTCGGCACTCATCCGCGAGATGAGCCCGCAGCGCTTGCAACCCGTCGAACGCGGGGATCCCGCGGACCGTGTCGCGTACATCGTGCACATCGCAGACGCCTCCGGCTGGTCCGAACCCGTGCTCGTCGATCACCGCGCCGTCTGTAACGCGGTGCGGATCGCCTCGGAGACGTTCGGCATCCGCGGACACCGCCTCTACCAGGGCCGGCCCCTGTTCTGCGGTAGTGGGCTCGTGGAGGTCTTGATGGCCTGGGCGGCCGGCGCCACCCTCGTTCCCGCCCCGGACGGACCCCCATTACGCGGTGCCGCCCTGCACGCCCAGCTTGCGGAGCGGCGCGTCACCGCGTTGTGCACCACTCCGACCCTGCTGTCCACGCTCGAGGCTGACCTACCGGGGCTGCAGCTGCTGGTCGTGTCCGGGGAGCCGTGCCCACCGAGTCTGGTCGCCCGTTGGCAGCGGCGCGGCCGCCGCGTCCTCTCCGTCTATGTGCCGGCCGGAACCACGGTGCCCGCAGCCTGGTCCGAGGCCCGGCCCGACGCCCCGGTCACGATCGGGCTGCCCTTGCCGACGTACGCGATCGTCGTGCTCGACCCGGATCTCCCCCGTGCCCTGCCGCGCGGGAAAACGGGAGAGATCGGGGTGGCCGGTCTCGGGCTGGCCTGTGGATATCTCGATCGCTCCGGAGCAGCCTTCGTCGAGGACTTCCTGGGCATACCCGGGAACTCGGGTCAGCGCATCTTCCGCACCGGCGATCTCGGCCGCGTCGGTTCCACCGGTGAGATCGAGTACCACGGGCCCCTCGACTGGCAGGCCGGCTCCGCCGATGCGCCGATCAATCCCACGGCGATCGAATCCGTGATGCTGGCGGCGCCCGGCGTGGCGTCGGCGGCGGTCACAGCATGTCGCTCGGGCGCCGGTTCCCCTGAAACCATCGGCTACTACACGTGCTCTGTCGAGCTGCCCGCTACCGCCGAGCAGGCGATCTGGTCGCGGCTGCGCGACCAGCTACCCGCTAGCAGCCCCCCGGTTCGGCTGCACCGGGTCGAGGCGCTGCCCCTGACCGCTGACGGACGAGTCGATCGGGCGGCTCTGGCACCGTCCCCCGCGCAGGAGATGAACCGGCTGCTCGCCGAGAACGCGCGGCTGCAGGAGCAGTTGCACGGACCGCAGGCGACGGCAGACGCCGCAGAGGTCACTGAGCCGACCGACCTGGCAACCCCTACGCCGCTCGAACCGCCGCCGGGTCAACCCCCTACCGCAGCCGAGACCGGAACACTCACTCCCGATCAGATCACTCAGCCGGCCCCGCTGCCCCCGACCGGTGCGGCACCCGCGGCGCCGACGCCAGACCAGCTCCTGGCGCCACCGCCGATCCCGCCCTCCCCGCCGACGTCATCACCCCCGGCGCCATCACCGCCGTCCTCAGCGCCTCGGCCATCGCACGCTCCAGCCCCACGACCTTCCCCCGTCCCTCGCACGCCCGCCCCGTTCCCACGCAGGCCCACGCCCTTCCCACGCCCACCCTCCTCAGCACAACCCACCTCCGCGGTAAGTCCCGCGGACTCGGCTCCGGAGCAGGTCCCGCCGGCCCCGGCCGTCGCGGTTCCGAGGCCCGTCGGACAAGAAGCGGCTCCAACCGGTGCACCGTCACCTGCGGGCCTGGCCGCCGCACTCGCCGGGGTGCTGGCCGAGGTGCTGGACGTCGAGCACATCCCGACCGACGCCCATGTGTTCGACGTCCTGGGCGCGGACTCCATGGTCATGACCCGCTTCTGCGCGCGGCTGCGCAAACGGCAGGACCTGCCCTCGATCTCGATCAAGGACGTGTACGCCCACCCGACGCTCGCCGCGCTGGCGACCGTCTTCGCCCCGTCGACCCCGGTGCGAACGCCGTGCACGCCCGGGACGGCTCCGAGCTGGGACGTCGGTGAGCTGGCGCAGATTCTCGCCGAGGTGCTCGGCGTCGACAACGTCGCACCCAACGCGAACGTGTTCGACGACCTGGGCGCGGACTCCATGACCATGACCCGCTTCTGCGCGCAGCTGCGCAAGCGCAGAGACCTGCCGGCAATCGCCATCCGCGACGTCTACGCCAACCCGACCATCGCAGGGATGGCCGCCGCGACCGTTCCGGCCGGCGCCGCGCCGAGCGAGCCAGCAACCTCGACGTCCACCTCGAGATCGACGACGCCCGTACGCCACAGCACCGTGGGCTACCTGATGACCGGTCTCCTGCAGTTGGTGACCTTCCTGCTCTACGCCACGGCCTCCGGCTACGTCCTCGACCGGATCTTCGTGTGGATCTCCTCGGCCGTGGGCTTCGTCGACGTCTACCTGCGCTCCCTCGAGGCCGGCTCAGGCGTGTTCCTGGCCATGGCCCTGCTCCCGATGGCGGCGAAATGGGTGCTCCTCGGGCGCTGGAAGGAGCGCGAGTTCCCGGTCTGGGGCCTGCAGTACTTCCGATTCTGGGTGGTCAAGACTCTGGTGCGAGCCAACCCGCTGATCTTCCTGATCGTCGGCTCGCCGCTGTACACCGGCTACCTGCGCGCCCTCGGCGCGACAGTGGGCCGCAACGTCGTCATCCTCACCCGCCACATCCCGATCTGCACCGACCTGATCACCATCGGCGCGGGCACTGTCGTGCGCAAGGACGCCTACCTACAGGGCTACCGCGTCCACGCCGGGACACTCCAGCAGGGACCCGTCACGCTCGGCCGCGACGTCGTGGTCGGAGAGAAGACCGTCCTCGACATCGGCACGACCATGGGCGACGGCGCCCAACTGGGCCACGCCTCCGCCCTGCACCGCGGCCAGATGGTGCCGGCAGGGCAGAGCTGGCACGGCTCACCCGCAGAACCGACCGACACCGACTTCCGCGCGGTCCCCCCGGCCCGGGTCAGCGCACTACGGAAGCTCACCTACGTCACCAGCCAGCTGGTCAAGCTGTTCGCGATCTACCTGCCGCTCGGCTTCGGCGGACTGTTCCTGCTGCTGACCGGGGTGCCGCGGCTGCGGGTGCTGCTCGACGCCGGGGCCCTCGGCTACACCACCACGGCCTTCTACGTCGACGCGCTCGTCGGCGCGACCGTGACCTTCTTCGGGGGGCTCGCCGTCGGCCTGGTGATCGTGCTGACCGTGCCGCGGCTGGTCGCCCCGTTCGTGCGGCCCGACCGGGTCTACCCGCTCTACGGCTTCCGGTACTCCGCGCTCCGGACGGTGACCCGGCTGACGAACCTGAAGACCTACGTGACGCTGCTGGGCGACAGTTCGTTCATCGTCAGCTATCTCTATCTGCTCGGCTACGACCTCGGGAAGATCGAGCAGACCGGGTCGAACTTCGGGTCGGCCGTCGCCCAGGAGACGCCCTATCTGGTCTCGGTGGGCACCGGCACGGTCGTCGCCGACGGGCTGTCGGTGAACAACGCCGACTTCTCCACGACCTCGTTCCGCACCGCGCGCGTACGTATCGGCGCCCACAACTTCCTCGGCAACCACATCCCCTACCCGATCGGCGGCCGCACCGGCGACGACTGCCTGCTCGCCACGAAGGTGGCGATCCCGATCGACGGCCCGGTCCGGCAGGGCGTCGGCCTGCTCGGCTCGCCTGCCTTCGAGATCCCGCGCACCGTGCAGCGCGACAAGGTCCTCGAGGTCGACGAGCGAGAACGCCGGCGCCGGCTGCACCGCAAGAACCGGCACAACCTGCTCACCCTGGCCTTCGCCCTCGTGGTCCGCTGGGCCCACGTCTACGGGCTGCTGCTGCTCGCCATGCTGGCCGTGGACCACTACACCGACTTCGGCACGCTTGCGTTCGCCGCCGAGGTCGTCGCCAGCGTGCTGTTCACGATCCTGTGGTTCGTACTCTGGGAGCGGCTGGTGATCGGGTTCCGAGGGCTCCGCCCGAAGGCCTGCTCGATCTACGACATCGGGTTCTGGCGGCACGAACGCTTCTGGAAACTCGTGGTCCCGCCGATCGAGCGGCAGCTGGCCGGCACTCCGTGGAAGAACCTCGTCTCGCGGATGCTCGGCGTCCGCATCGGCCGCCGGGTCTTCGACGACGGCGTGGCCATGACCGAGCGAACCCTCACCACGATCGGCGACGACTGCTGTCTCAACACCGGCAGCATCATCCAGTGCCACTCCCAGGAGGACGGCGCCTTCAAGTCCGACCGCACCACGCTGGGCGCCGGCGTCACCCTCGGCGTCAGTGCCCTCGTCCACTACGGCGTGACGATCGAGGATGCCGTCGAGATCGAGCCCGACTCGTTCGTCATGAAAGGCGAACAGGTCCCCGCCGGATCGCGCTGGGGTGGCAATCCCGCCGAGGAGCTGGCCGACGCCCGATCCGTCGTGCCCGCCGATGAGCAACACGGCCCCTCCATGACCGGCGTCGCGGCGCTGATCCCTCAACATTGACGGCCTCGCCGAAGCGGTATCCGCGGAATAAGGGTCCGCCCGGCGCAGAGGCGGCCACGATGGCCATCCGACTCCGAGTCGACGTAGGCGCGGACGTTCATGCATCAGAACGGCGCTGTGCACCGGCCGCGACGCTGGCCGCGTCATTGCCAGGAAGCATGCCGATGTTTGATCCGCTGACCGACCAGCGAGCCGGCGGCGATCAGGGCGCTGATGCCCACGATCGCTATCTGCACCAGGACGACCACAGCCACGACGAGGGCGCGCAGGGCAACCAGGACGACAGCGGCGACGGCCGTGAAAAAACCGAGCAGTGGCGCGCATCCGAGAAGGACGAGGAACAGCAGCAGGTAGATCATGCCGCCTCCTGGCTAGCTGGGCAGCCGGCGAGCACGAAATTCTGCCAGCCGGCTTCGAGCTCTGCCACCGCGTCCGACCGCGCGAGGGCCGGGCCTTCGTCGCGATCGGCCTGATCGTGCTCACCGGCAGCGTCGGGGCGGTGCGCAGGCGCGTCGCCCGCTGAGCCGAGCGGTCCTCGACCGGCACGCCCCCGGGGCGGGCCGTCGACCCGGCGGCCCCGTGGCGCAGGCAACGGCTGTTCGACGGGCCCGGAGCCGGGCTTCCCGTGCGCTCACCCCTCCCTGGCTGTCGTGTACATCGCAGTTGCCTAAGGTCGGACGGAGGGCGCACGTGCGCCATGGAAGGACGGGGTCGGTGGAGCAGGCGGCGGTGGTGGACCCGCACGCCTCCGACATCGCGATTCCCTCGCCACCCCGGCGCCGGGATCGTGCGGTGCGCGTCGTTCGGCGGGCTCCGCTGACGGTGCTGCTCGTGTTCGTGATCTGGGGCCTCGGTGCGGCCACCGGCAGCCTCGTGCGCGGCCCGTCGCCCGCATTGGCCGAGTTGATCGGGGCCGGGCTCGGCCCGTTGCGCGCCGGCGCCTGGTGGGGCCTGGCGACGTCGGCGCTGTGGTGTCGTGGGTTGGCGTCGTACGTCCTGTCGACCCTGATGATCGTGGTTCTGCTGCCGGTGGCCGAGCGCCGCCTCGGGAGCCTGCGTGCGGCGGGTCTGACGGTTCTGGTGCAGGTCGCCGGCTCGGCCCTGGGCCTGACCTGGGTCTGGCTGCTCGACAGGTACGCCGACGGACGCTGGGCTGATCAGCTGGGGGTCTCCGTCGCCGTGGGCCCGGGCACGGCGGTCGTCGGAGTCACTCTCGTGGCGAGTGCCTGTCTGGCCGCCCTGTGGCGACGACGGCTGCGGCTGGTGCTGGTCATCGCCCTGCTGATGTTGGCCCTCTACTCGGGATTGATCGGGGACCTGCTGCGGCTGAGCGCAGGCCTGCTGGGGCTCGCGCTGGGTGCGCTGCTGTTCGGTCGGCTACGCCGCCACGAGGTCCCGGTCGTCCCTCGGCCGTCGCGGTCCGAGCGCCGGGTCCTTGTCGCGTTCGTCGTCGCGGCGTCGGCCGTCGGTCCGCTCCTCGCGGCCTGGGCCCAGTCCCGGGTCGGGCCACTGTCGGTGCTGCGGTTCGTCTTCGCCGCTCCCGCACCCGACGCCGCCACGGTCAAGCAGATCTGCGCGGGCGCGCTCGATCCGCGTGATGTCCGGGAGTGCATGGAGCTCCGGGCACGGCTGCGTTTCTCCGGGCTCGGCCCGGCGCTGCTGTCGACCATGCCGGTGGTGCTGCTGCTCATTGCTGCCGAGGGCCTGCGTCGAGGGCGTCGTGCCGCGTGGGGCCTGGCGGTCGGGCTGAACCTCGGGCTCGCGGCGCTCGCCGTGGTGCTGATGACGAACCACGCCCAGCAGCAGATCGTCCTCGGGGCCGGAGTGCACCCGCGGGCCTGGATCGGGATCGTCCTGCCGTTGGCCCAGCCCCTGCTGGTGGTCGTGCTGTTGCTGGTGACCCGCGCCCGGTTCGACGTCCGGGCCCCGCACGGCACATACCGGACACTCCTGCAGGCCACGGCGGGAGGGCTCGTCCTCGCGACCGCCGCTCACGTGGGCCTGGGCCTGCTGCTGGGCGACGACTTCGAGCCCTCCCCCGGTGTCGGCGACCTGGTGCTCGACCTTCCGTTGCGGCTCGTCCCACCGGGCTACCTCGTCGGGGTCGCGCCGCGGTTCCTGCCCGTGGACTGGGCGTCCACGGCGCTCTTCGAGTGGATCGGGCCCGCGGTGTGGCTGGTGCTGGCGGTCGCGGCGCTGCGGACGTTCCTGCGCAGCCGCCCGGACTGCGCCGAGGCGGATCTCGCGCGGGTGCGCGCGCTCGTCGGGCAGGGGGCCGGCGGCTCGTTGCAGTACATGGCGACCTGGCCGGGCCACGCCTACTGGTTCACCCCCGACGGGACCGCGGCGGTGGCGTACCGGGTGATCGGCGGGGTGGCGGTGACCACCGGCGGTCCCGTCGGACGTCCGGCGGCGGTTCCCGACGCCGTCGCCGGGTTCGCCGCCCACTGTCGTGAGCAGGGTTGGACGCCAAGCTTCTACAGCGTCGACGCCGACGTCGACGCCGCCGCCCGGGACCTGGGCTGGAGCACGGTGCAGGTGGCCGAGGAGACCCTGCTGCCCCTACCGGACCTGACCTTCACGGGCCGTAAGTGGCAGGACGTGCGGACCGCACTGAACCGGGCTGCGAAGGCCGGCATCGTCGCGGAGTGGACGACCTTCCCTGCCGCCCCTGTCGCGATCACCGACCAGATCCGGGCGATCAGCGAGGAGTGGGTGGCCGACAAGGATCTGCCGGAGATGGGGTTCACCCTCGGCGGCCTCGACGAGCTCGCCGACCCCGAGGTGCGGCTGCTGGTGGCCGTCGATGCGGAACGCTCGGTGCACGGCGTGACGAGCTGGCTGCCGGTGCGCCGTGACGGCCGGATCGTCGCGTGGACTCTCGACTTCATGCGCCGCCGCTCGGACGATCGGTCCTTCCGCGGCGTCATGGAGTTCCTGATCGCCTCCGCCGCGACCAGCCTGAAGGCAGAGGGCGCGGAGTACCTGTCGCTCTCCGGTGCGCCGCTCGCCCGCCTCGACCGGGGCGAACCCATCGCCGGCCTGCAGAGGCTTCTCGATACGATCGGCCAGCGGCTCGAGCCCGTCTACGGGTTCCGCTCGCTACTGGCGTTCAAGGCGAAGTTCCAGCCTGAGTACCGGCCGCTCTACCTCGCCTACCCCGACGCGGCCGCGCTACCGGCGATCGGCAACGCGGTCGGCCGCGCCTACCTGCCCGATCTCCGCCCCGCCCAGGCAGCCGCCCTGGCGCGCGCCCTCTTCGCCCGCTGACCGACGCTGCCGAACGACTCACGACGGCGGAGGTTGGGGTTCGAGGATGCCGAGTCGGCCGGCGAGCCACGGCAGCGCCGCGCAGAGAGCCTCGGACGCCAGGCTCCAGCTGTGCCCGGCGGGGAGCTCGACGAGCGCGATCGTGGCCCCCGCGGCACGGGCCGCGGCGGTGACCTGCTCGGCCTGCGGCCGGTAGGTGTCGTCCTTCTGCCCGACGACGAGAGTCCCGTGCAGTTCCGGGTACGTCCGGTGGCGCAGCTCGGACAGCGGGGCGACCTCGTCGAAGGCGGCGTCGTCGCCGCCGAAGGCCGCCTCGACCGTCGAGGGCCGGTCGCCGAGGGTGGGTTCGGCCTGGCCGGAGACGTCGAGGAAGGTGGGGAAGGTGTCCGGGTGACGCAGGGCGAGCTGCAGGGCACAGGTCCCGCCGAAGGAGAACCCGCCGATCGCCATCCGACCGGTGTCGACCTTCAACGCGGACGCCGCCCAGTTCGGGACGTCGCGGGCGAGGTAGGTCTCCGCCGCCCCGAGCCGGGAGTCCAGACACATCGTGTTGGCGAGGTCGGAGCCGGTGGCGTCGGGCACGACCACCACGGGGGCGAGCCCCTGGTGCGCGGCGGCGAACGAGTCCATGACCGCGGCCAGCCGACCGGCCAGCAGCCAGTCCTCGGGGCCGCCGGGCTGCCCGGGGATCAGCACCAGCACGGGCAGTCGGGGTCGGGGAGAGGTGAGGTACGCGGGCGGCAGGTAGACCCACGCCGGCCGGGCGGTGAAGCCCGACACCGTGCCCGGCACCGTCACCTCGCTGATCGTGCCCCGGCGCGGCATGTCCGGCGGGGCTGTCCAGGTCGCCGCCAGCGGACGATCCTGTGGCGTGGTCAGCAGCGGCGCGGCCGGGACGTCCGCCAGGTCGACCTGGTTACTGAACGGCAGGCCGAGCGCGGCCCCCACGGTGGGCCGATAGCCGTACACCGCGTTCACCTTGACCGCGCCCGTCGCCAGCACGAGGAGGGCCGAGACCACGACGAGGCCGGCGCGCCACCAGCCCCGCCGGAGCTTGTGCCCCGCCAGCACGAACGCGGCCACGACCACGGCGATCCAGGCCAGGACGCGTGGCGGCAACGGATCGGGAAAGGGCCGGAAAACGGCCATGACGAGCAGGACGACACCCACCGCGACCGCGCCCGCCACCACGGCGACCGGCACGGCGCGCAGCCACCAGCGCCTCGTGCGGCCGACCAGTAGCAGCACCCCGCCCATCGCGCCGAGCACGGTGACGGTCGTCGGCAGCACCCCGGCGATCAGGGGCGCATCCAGCAGCCGCGACAGATCCATCGGGCGCTACCGGGTGATCCCGGTGTGGCCGAGCGAATACCTCCCGGGTTGGGGCCACACGCACAGCCCGTGCGGGCCGTTGCCGACGTCGATCTTCCGGATCAGGCTGCCGTCGACCGTCGAGAGGACGTAGACCGCGCGGTCGTAGCGGCCGGACAACCACAGCTGCGAGCCGTCCGCGGACACGTTGCCCATGTCCGGGCTGCCCCCGCCCGGGACCGTCCACTTCGTGATCGACGCACCGGTGTAGGCGTCGAGCACGCTGACCGAGCCTTCGTGCCGGTTGGTCACGAACAGCCGGCTGGCGTCCCGCGAGAGGTAGAGCCCGTGGGCGCCGTGCCCGGTCGGGATCTCACGCACCACGTGGGTGGCGGCGCCGTCGAGCACCCAGACGCCGTTCTGGTCGGAGTCGGCGATGTAGAAGACGGACCCGTCCGGAGCGAGCTTGATGTCCTGCGGACCCATGTGCCGGTTGCGCCGGGGCATGTCGATCATCCGCAGGACCGCGCGGTGCTCGATGTCCACGACCGCCACCCGCCCATCGAACTCGCAGGTGAACACGGCTGTCCGGCCGTCCGGGGTGAAGTCGGCGTGGTCGATGCCGGCACAGTCCGGGGTCGGCAGGTCGCCCTGCTGCGCCCAGGTGTGCGGGTCGTAGAACACCAGCCGCTTCTGTGCCTCGGCCACCGAGATCGCCGACGAGCCGTCGGGGGTGAAGTACATGTTGTACGGGTCCTGCACGGGGATCGTCGCGCCAGGCTCCCCGGTGACGGGGTCGAACGGCACGATCTTGTTCGTGGTGTCGTCGGTGGCGTAGAGCGTGCGCATGTCCCACGAGGGCACCACGTGCTGGAGCTCCCCGCCCAGCGGGTAGGTACCGACGACGGCGAACGTGGCCGGGTCGATCACCCGGACCTCGCCGGACTTGGTGTGCGGCACGTACACCAGGGGCTTCGCCGCCTTCGCCGCGTCGGACAGCATGTTCGCGCCCGCATCGGCGTAGACGTCGTGCGCGTCGGGCACCGGCGGCATCCCCGGCAGACCGTCCGTCGCCGCCACCTGCGCCGGCGCCGCCGACCCGGCCGGGGGCGACGTCGCCGTCCCACCGCCCCCGCTGCACCCCCCGAGCACGACCGTCGCCGCCAGCACCGCCGCCGTCGCGATGCGCCGACGAACGTTCACCCGAACCACCCCCACCTCAGCCGAACAGTCGTGTCGCCGTGACCGGGGTGAGTCCCCCGGCGGCGAGGTCGTCGAGAAGTCCCGGCAGAGCCGCCAGAGTGCCCGGATGCCCCAGGTGCATGCTGACGACGCTGCCGGCGGTCGCGGCCGCGACGTTTCGGCGGATCGCAGCGGCCCCCGGGTCGGTGAAGTCTCGGGAGTCGACGTCGTAGGACAGCACCGTCGGATAGCCCGCCGCCGCGGCGAGGGCCCGCACTGCGGGCGTGGCGTGCTGGGCCTGCGAAGGCCGGAAGAACGCGCCCGGGCCGCCGGTCGACGCGGCGATCCGGTCACGGCAGCGCTCGATCTCGACCCGGGCGTCGTTCTCATCCATCGCGTCGATGTCGCGATGCGACCACGTGTGGTTGCCCAGCTCGTGCCCCAGGTCGGTGACCACCCGTGCGGCGTCCGGGAACTGCTGCAGCCAGGTACCCACCGCCAGCACCGTCACCGCGGCGCCCCGGTCATGCAGGGTGACCAGCACCCGCCGCGCGAGGTCGAGATCCCCCGCTCCGTGGAAGGTCAGCGCGACCTCGGGCCGTCCGCTCGTGGCTCGGTCGACCTCGCCGATCGGTGGGCGCGCCGGGGTGGTCGGCGCGGCGGAACCAGCCGAGGTTGCCGAGCCGGCGGGAGGCGAGGTCGTGGTCGTGGTCGGGGTATGCGGCGTCGAGCACGCGGCGGCGAGTGGCAGGACCACGACGGCCCGCAGCACCGCCCGCCGGCTTGTGCCGACACCCTGGCTCTGACGCACGCCGCCGGACCCTAGACCGCCCGCCGGCGCGTGGCGGTTCGGCACACCGTGAGAACTCCGCTGCACAGCGGTGACCGTAGGAGTCCCGCGGCAAGGCGCGGGTGAACTTCCATCGAGCTCAGGCGGAGGCACGCTCGAGGATCAGGAAGTTCCGGCCGAAAGCCACGGGCTGGTACTGCTCGGTCAACTGGTTCGGTACGCCGAGCAGTTCCGTCGCGGCACGCGACACCTCGTCTCCCGCAGGTCCGCCCGTACGTGTCCGGCGGCCAGGAGCTTATGTGCTCGTAGCCCCCGCCAGGGCTGAATCAGCAGGTCGCGGCGGGTAGCCCGGTCTGCCCGGCCGCATCCGAACTCGTCCGAGGCGTCCGCGGCACGGTTCGGTCCGCCGGATGGTCGTGGCCGTCCGGGGCGTCCAGCCACCCGACCGCTCCGCGTTCAGCCATGGCCGTGCTCCTTGGCATAGTCGGCGAGTGCCTCGCCCGAGGTGTCGTACCAGGCGTCCGGGCTGAGGCCGTATCGTTCCAGCTCGGTGCGGACGCCGACGGCGAGGTTCGAAGCGACCACATGCACGCCGCGGGCGCGCAACCGGGCGAACACTCCCGCCAGGACCGTCGAGGCGGTGAAGTCGACGTCCCCGATGGCAGCTGCGTCCAGACAGAACCAGTGAAGATCCGGACCCGCCGCCAACAATGTCTCGATGTCGGCGACCACGCGCGCGGCGTTCGCGAAGTACATCCCGCTGCCGAACCGGTACACGACCAGCCCGCCGCTGGTGCGGGCGCCCAGGGTGATCGGCTCAGAGCGCCAGTGCCCGGCGGGCGACTTGACGAGGACGGCGTTGTGGGGACTGTAGCTGTGACGCAGGTGGTCCACGATCGAGACGACGACAGCGATCAGGATGCCGTCCTCGACGCCGAGCACGATCACGGCTACGGCGGTGAGCAGCGCGACGCCGAACTCGGCGCGCCGCACGGCCAGGATGCGCCGCAGACCCGCGACGTCGACGAGCTCCACGCCGATGAGGAACACGACGGCGGCCAGCGCCGCCAGCGGCAGGTGGGCGAGCGGGCCGGTCGCGACCAGGCACACGACGACCACCACGACGACGGAGGCAAGCTGGGCGAGCTGGCTGCGCCCGCCCGCACCCACAACCATCTGTGTCTTCGTCGGGCTGCCGTTGACGACGAACGCCCCCGTCACCGTCGCGGCGAGGTTGGCGCCTGCCAGACCGACGAGGTCGGTGTCGGTATCGGCGGTCTCGTCGAACCGGGCCGCATAGGCCCGCGCGGTCGCTGCGGACTGGGCCAGGACCACCACGAGCATCGACGCCGCGGCGGGCAGCGTCGCGGCGAGGTCGGACGGGGAGAGCGCGGGCAGCGCGAGACCGGGCAACCCCGCCGGGACAGGACCGAGCACGGCTACCCCGGATGCGCCGAGGTCGAAGAGGGCGTCGGCGGCGATGGCGGCCACGACGACCACCAGCGCAGCCGGGATGCGCGGGTCCAGCCGCCGACCGGCGACCACGATCGCGATCGCGCCCAGCCCGACCGCGAGCGTCGGCAGCGAGACGCCGCCGAGCTCGCCGACGAGATGTGCGAGCCTCGCGGGAAGGCTCCCGGACCCCGGTGCCAGCCCGAGCAGGTCGGGCAGCTGGCCCAGCGCGACCTGCACGCCGACGCCGGTGAGGAATCCGACCAGCACCGTGCGGGAGAGGAAGTTCGCCAGGAACCCGAGCCTGACCAGCCGTGCGAGCGCCAGCAGCACGGCCAGGACGAGGGTGGCGGTGCCGGCCAGCGCGGTGTAGTGCGGGCTGCCGGTCGCGGCCAGGCCGGTCAGGGCGGCCGCGAGGATGGCAGCGGTGGCCGAGTCGGCACCCACGACCAGGTGCCGGGACGCGCCGAACAGCACGAACACGACCGCCGGCAGCAGCATCGTGTACAGGCCCGTGACGACCGGCATGCCCGCGATCCGCGCGTAGCCCAGGACCTCCGGGACGGCAAGCGCGGCCAGCGTGGCCCCGGCCACCGCCTCCGACAGCCAGTGGCGACGTTCGACCGGCAAGGCTCCTGCCAGCACCCGCACCCGCCTGGCCCGCACGCCGACACTCCTCGCCCACGGTGATCCGTGCCGCTGCACAGTAGCCCCGGCGGACGCGGACCAGCCGATCGTCCGAGAGGGTGTCCCCGGAGCAGGTGGCCCCGGAAAGATTGAGACCGTCGAGGCCGCCTCGGATCAGCTCCAGCGTGGGATCAGCGCGTCATGGGAACTCGCCGTCACGGGCTGGAAGGCCCACTTCGAGCCCTCGAGCTGCGACGACACCGCTTCGGTGCCAGGCGGTCACGAGTGTTCGATGCCGAGGGCACCCAGGTTGTCCTGAGCCGGGTGCGCCGCGCCCGCCGGGCCCGCGGCGAACGCCGTGAGCAGTCGTGCGGTGATCGCGCCGACCACCGCGGCGCTCTGCCCGCCGCGGCACCCCGGGTCGAGTCCGCAGATCCAGTACTGGGTCCCGGCGGAGAACACCCCGGCGCCGCTCGGCACGGAGTACCAGGTCGCGTCGGCGAAGTCCGCCCGGCCGCGGCAGGTCACCGGGGAATGGAACAACACCTCGATCGGCCGCGGCGTAGGCACCCGCAGGTCGACGCGCTCGTACTCGTTGCCGACGAGGCCGGGCAGCCGCTGCCCGTCGCGCACCAGGCCCGAGAGCAACCAGCTCCCGGCGTCGGCGACGACGAGATCGGCCTGCGCCGGATTGCACTGGTAGAAGTTGCCGAGCAGCACGCTCTCCGGCCGGGCATGGGGCGGGTCGCGCCACTGCGGCGTCGCCTCGAGCGGATCGCTGCCGCTCGCCGGGTCCTCCTGGAAGGACTTGTAGTCCACCTCGACCCGGTCCGGTCCGAGGGCGCTGTCCTCGAACCGGATGTGCCGGTAGATCTCGTTGCCGCCGAGGAAGGCGAGGTTCACGCCCCGGTCGCGGGCGGCGGTCGCCGACGCGCGCATCGCCGTGGACCAGTACTCGTCATGGCCGAGCGTGATCATGGCCCGGGCCCCGTCGAGCAGGTGTGGATCCGCATGGAGGTCGACGTCGGTGGCATAGCCGATCGGCAGCCCGGACCGCTCGGCGAACTCCACGAACGGCAGCTCGAAGATCAGGAAGTCGCCGGCACCCTGCATGTCCTTCGCCTGGTAGGGCCGGTCGAAGGAGACGGCGCGGGAACGGTCGGCGAACCGGCCGCTACGCGCGGCGTACAAGCTGTACCCGCCCCACCGGTTGTAGCCCTGCCACGTGGTCACGGCGTTGACCACGACGAGCCGGCCCGTGTTGTCCGAGGTGGCGAGCGTCAGCGGGACGAACTGCTGGGCGCCGTTGTCGGCGTCGAGCCGGAGGAGGTAGTCGCCCGGCGGCCAGCCCGCCGTGTCGACGGTCAGGGAGGGGCTCCAGGGCGCCACCACCGTGTTCCGCGGGGCCTGCACCACCGGGTCGGCCTGCCGCCGTCCGGGCTCTGGCGGTGAGACCCAGACCCGGGCCGCGCCGGTGGGCGGATAGTCGCCCATCCGGAAGGCGGTGATCGTGTAGTGCGCGGCCGTCGTCGAGACGAACAGGTGCACGGGTTCGCCAGGGTGGACGGACGTACGGTCCACGAAGCCCTCGACGGCGTGCTCCGGCCCGGGGTGGGTGATCCGCCAGTCGGCGCCGGGCACCGATCCGGGCGGGAGCGCAAAGACGGTGGTTGCGGAGACCGACGGCGGGACGGAGGGCGGCGGCACCGGCCCGGATCCGTTCACCGTGCAGGCCCCGACCAGCGCAAGCACCGCGACGAGGCCCACCACGACGGGGGCAGACGACGACTGCCCGAGCCACCCTGCGCGCACCGCGTCCCCCTCACCGGCCGCGACACCAGCGAGGAGGCCGGGTGTCAGACGCTAGGAGACCGCCGAAGGGATGCCTAGGGCAACTCGGCCCGTCCACGGAACGCTGCCCGTCACAGGTCGTGGGGTCGTCCTCGGTCGTCGCCCCGTTGTCGGTCAGCACCCGCGCGACCGGCACGCCGGCGGCGGCGAAGATCGCCTGGGCGCGGGCCCAGATCGCCACCGCGGTCTCGCGGCGCTCGTCGGTGTGGATCTCGCTGTAGGCCAGCCGGGAGTGGTCGTCGAGCGCGCTGTGCAGGTAGGCGTGGCCGACCCCGCAGGTCACGGTTGCGCTTGCCTGCGGCGCGGCCCGGGACGCGGTGCCCGCCCCGTCGGGGACGTTGCCCAGCTTCTTGCCGTCGACGTGGACCAGGTCGCCGGGGTCGGGGTGTTCGTAGTGGCGCACGGCCGGGCGGCGGATCAGCTGCCCGGTGGCGCGGTCGAGATCGGCCCACCGCGGCAGCCCGAAGCGGTGCTGGACCCGGTGCACGGTCGAGGCCGCCACCGACAGCGGGAAGCGCATCAGCTGAGCCATCATTGCGGCGTCGACCGCGGTGACCTCGAAGCCTTCGTTCTCCGGATCGAGTACGGTCGCGTGCAGCGACTCGACAGCACCCGGTGTCAACGCCCGCTTGCCGATCTTGTGCGACGAGTACCAGAGATCACAAAGCGTCGCGGCCGAGACGACGAGCCCGTCGCTGTTCTCGGCGTTACCCAGGGCGTTGAACGTCGGCTCCGAGAGCCGATCCGGAGTGAACAGGTAGTAGAGCAGCGAATGTGAGTCCGCGACGACTCTCACCTGGCGACGGGCCCGAGTGCGGAACGACGCTCGGCCCAGTCGTCATCGAGCGCCTGTGACCACGCCTCGATCACCTCGTCCGGCACCAGGCCAGCGAGCTTGCCCGCCGAACGACCACCTCGACGACTGGCCACCTCGGGCTTCACCAGCCGCAGGTGAGCTCCGGGACGCACAGATTGGCGCGAGTCCGTGGTCCCGGGCGTGGTGCTCATAATGCCTGGAGAGGCGGCCGTCGCCCCCTTGACGTCACCAGCCCCGCGCGGCGAGGAGGGCCATGAGATTGCGTTTGGCCCGGTGGGTCCGGCGCAGCTCGGCGAGGTGGTCGGCGAACCCGTCCGCCTCGAACAGGGGCTCGACCTCGCCGAGCAGCTCGATCGCCTCGGCGTAGGCGGAGTTGTTCTTGCGTCCGATCGCGGCCTCGATCTCGCGCTGGTAGAGCGGGATCACCTCGAGCGGCCGCAGCTCCTGGCAGGCTCGGGCCAGCAGCATCACCGTAGGGCCCGAGCAGCCGCCTCGCTGCGCCTCCGCCCAGGCGGCGTCGGGGTCGCTCTCCCAGAGCAGCACCTCGACGAGCAGCGAGGCGTCAGCAGGCGGCTGCCACCGGTACCGGGGTGGTTCGCGACGGTCGACCTCGGCGCGGAGGCGAGCGAACGCCTCGTCACGCCGACCCGCCCACGTCCCAGCCCGTCGGGCGTGCTCGGCGAGACGCTGGTAGTTGCCCAGGGTCGGCGCGCGATCGAGCACCCTCCGGAGCAGGTCGGCCGCTGCCGCCCCGCGTCCAGCCCGCTGGTACTCCTCTGCCGCGAGGTCGACCAGCCGCGCGTCGGTGAGGCCGTGGAGCTCCAGGCCGCGTTCCGCCCACCGCAACGCGTCGTCGTGGCGGTCCTCGCGCAGGAGCCGCTCCGCGATCCGGAGGAACCGGTAGGTGGACGAGAGGTCCCGGGCCATCGCCTCCACCTCAGCGTCGACGTCACCGGTGAGGGCGGCAAGTGCCTCCAGTGTGCTCAGCACTCGCAGGCGTGCCGGGTCGTAGGCGGCGCCCCGCTCGGGGAGCTCGGCCCAGTCCCGTTCGACGAGGTCGCGGTAGAAGGCGAGCCCGGCCTCGCCGAGGAGATCGGCATAGCGGGACACCGCGTCGTCGAACAGAGCGAGGTCGCCGCCCGCCGACTCGCGGGCATGGAGCCGCCGGGCGAGCTCGCGAGAATCGGGACGGATCGCCTCGCAGGCCGCCAGATGGAGATCGGCGAGACGGTCACAGATCCCACCGAGCAGGCCGTCCGAGTCGTCGACGTACTCCACGGCCCGCTCGGCACAGTCCCCGGCGTACTCGGTGAGCTCAAGGACCAGGTCCGGACGGCCGGCGTCCAGCAGGACCTCCACCCGGTCGACGACGGCATCGACGGTCTGCAGATAGCCGTACGCCTCGTCGTAGCGCACGTACCCGCGCGGGACGATCGCATCGAACAGGACACGCCGCAGGGACTCCGGTGCGTCGGGGTCCGCCGCAGCCGCGGCGAGCCGGGTGTGCAGCACCTCGTCGCGGCCCGCGGCGTCCAGGATCATGTCGATCAGTTCGACATGGCTCAGCGTCTCCAGGTAGGCCCTCGGATCAGGAGCGGTGTCCGGCGATCCAGCCGCCACGAGCGCGAGCGCCACGCAGTGCTTGCAGAAGGACCCCGACACCCCGACGGGGCAGGAACAACGGAAGTCGAGGCCGTCCGGTCCGGCGTCCAACTCGACGACGTAGGGCTCCGAGCCGATCACCGTGGCCCGCACCCCGTCGGCGACATGCCTGACCCGCCCGACCGCCCCTCCCTCCGCGTACTCGCGACCACGCCCGAAGGTGACCGGATCGGCCAGCCGCTCGACGTCGGTGATGTCGAGGCGCATCAGCGGCTCGCCACCCTGAACCCGACGTCCGTGAGCCAGGCACGTGCCCGGCCGCGCTTGCGCTCACCGCTCCACTCGAACCAGCGGCCCATCTCTTCCTCGGAGCTCCGACGGAGGGTGTCTGCGAACCGGCGGAAGGCGCCGCGACCATGGATGGCGTCGTGAAGGCGCTCGCCGAGCCGCGCGTCGGCAACGGTGTCGATGAAGTCGACCATGTCGCGGTAGCCGTCGCGGGAGTCACCGTCCGCCCAGCGGAAGCGGTCCGCGTCCTCGAAGTCCGGTGCCTCCACGTCCGCGCCGTCCTCCTGGGCGTACTCGATCGCCGACCGTGGCCACACCTCACCGGTCCGCAGGTCGAGCGCGCCCCCGGTCGTCAGCGGATCGCCCTCGAGGATCTCGGTCAGGACATCCAGGTCCACGGCGAGCGGCCGCAGCAGCGGCATCGGACCGGTGCCCGCGAGCCCGTCCAACTGCTCGGCCAGCTCCGCGTCACCGATCCAGCCCCGGCCGCGCAGAGCGGAGGCACAATCGGCGGCGAGCCCGGCCGCTCCCTCGACCCGGTGGGCAAGGGCCGTCGCCACCCCATCCCCGATGAGCTGCCAGACCGGGAGCGGCTCGCCCGCGGCGAGGAGGCCGACGACCGCGACGCCGTCGCCGCGGTAGACGGCGCCGCGCAGCTGCTGCAGCCAGCCCCGACGGGCCTCCCAGGTCACCACGGCTTCTCGTCGGCGAACAGTGAGACCAGCGCCGTCGCGCGCGGCAGCAATGTGCGCGCCGAGGGTCCCGCCTCCCACGCACGCCAACCCCCGCTGAGGAGGTCGAGCGCGCGCAACTCCGCGGACATCCAGCCCAACGACGACTCGTGATCCTGGTCCGTAGCCGCCCGCCCGCCGACGCCCCACCCGAAGCCCATCAGCGGCACGACCCGACGGACCAGGTCCTCACGTGCGAGCGGGCCGGACGCAGCGAGGACCGCCACCGCCGTCGTCGCCAGCATCTCCTCGTACCCGCCCGGCTCGAACCAGCGGCGCAACCGCCGGACGACCTCGACATCGTCGCCCGCCGCCCGGGTGGGGCTCAGCACCCCGCGGGCGAGCCGGACCAGCCCGACCTTGCGAAGGATGTCGTGCAGCACTGCCAGTGGAGGCAGGTCCTCCTCGATCGACGCCGGCCGGTCCAGCGGGTACCAGTCCGGCCGCTGCTCTTGCACCGCCCGCACGACCGCACGCGGCAGCCGCCCACCCGGGGTCAGCTTCACCCCGCCCGCGAGCAGATCGAGGACGATCCGCACGCTCTCCGGCACCTCACCCACCGTCTGCCGGATCAGCAGGCTCGTCACCTCCCGGTCGAAGACCGGAAGCTCACCTGCCCACTCCCGCAGGTGCTCATACTCCTCGTGACTCGGGTCGGCGAGCACCTCGAGCAGGTGCTCGTACCCCGGCACGCCGCCGCAGTCCTCCGGCGGGCAGCCACCCTCGCCCTCCACACAGCCCGGGCCTTCACCACCCGCGCCGACGACCTCGACCACATGCTCCCAGCTGTCGCCGAAGTCGTAGAGGTACGCGAACCGCCCCGGCATCTGTCGAAGCAGCACCGTCGCCTCGTCACGCGGCCGGAGGTCGTCGTCCCAGTCCGGATCCGGCACGCCGTACCGGATCCCGTCGGCCTCGAACATGTGCAGATGGCTGTCGGTCCACCCGAGCGCCACCTGCAGCAGATCGTGCAACTCCGCCAACGTGACAACGGCAGGCACGTCGATCATCCGGACGACCTCTGGTTCGACGTCTCGCATGGTGATCCGCAGCCGGGTCGTCTGCATGGCTGGCACGGTACCGACGCTCTGCGGCACCCGTCCCCCGCGACGCGGCCGGATACTCACCTGCGACATCAGAATCACCGGCACAAGCGCAGATCACTGGTCGGCTACACAGACAGGCCGATTCGTGGCCGGTCGGCCAGCAGCGGCCACGTCGTCGACGTGTGCTGCACACATACCGACACCAGGGGCGGGTCCATCGACACGCCCATGAACGAGCTGGCGACGATGCCGACCGGGGCGCCGTCGCGCAGTGCGCAGACGGCGGTCACCCCACTGGGGTGGCTGCCGTAGACCCGCCGCAACGCGCTGTTCTTGGCGGGGTCGGGGATGATCACGTCGGTCTCCTGGCGCGACTGTCCGACTGCTCGGGTGGCGGCGACCCGCCGTCGCGAGTCGAGGGCTCATCGGCAGCCGAGCTCGATCGAGCCGAGCCGGTCGATCGTGGCCGTGACGACGTCGCCGGGGCCGACCGGGACGGCGGCGGTGAGGCCGCCGGAGAGCACGACCTGGCCTGCGGCGAGGCCCTCGTCCTCGGAGGCGAGGCGGCGCACGAGCCAGGCGACGGCGGCGGCGGGGTGACCGAGGGAGGCCGCCCCTGACGCGGTGGCGACCACCTGACCGTTGTGCTCCAGCACCATGCCGACGAGCCGCAGGTCGATGCCCGCGGGCGACACCGGGGTGCCGACGACGAAACGGCTCGCCGAGGTGTTGTCGGCGACGACGTCCGCGGTGGTGAACCGGTAGTCGACGAATCGGGAGTCGAGGACCTCGATGCCGACGGCGACCCCGCACGACGCGGCGAGGACGTCGGCTGCGGTGACGTGGGGACCCGCGAGATCACGGCCGAGGACGAACACGATCTCCGGCTCGCAGCGGGGTTGGATGTGCGCAGCGGTGTCGAGCGGCGCGCCGACGTCGAGCGCCCCCGCGGCGGGTAGGAAGCCGTGGATCGGACTGGTCACGCCGACCTGTGCCTGCTTGGCGCGTGAGGTCAGGCCGAGCTTCCAGCCGGCGAGCGGGCCCGCGGCCGCGCGCAGCTCGCGTTGCACGAGGTAGCCGGTGGGGAGATCGAGCTCGGGGAGCTCGTCGGTGAGCTTCGTGATGGCGATGCGGTCCGCCGTCGCCTTCGCGAGGCGGGCGGCCAGTTCGGAGACGTTCACGTGACCCTCACGGTGACCGCTCCCAGCCGGTCGAACTCGGCCCGGAACACGTCGCCCGCGGTCATCGGGACGGCGGCGTGCAGCGCGCCGGTCAGGATCATGTGTCCGGGTTCCAACGCCACGCCGTGCTCGCCGAGAGTGTTCGCCAGCCAGGCGACGACGGCGACCGGATCGCCCAGCGCGGCGGCACCCGCTCCGGTGTCGACGAGCTCGCCGTTGCGGGTCAGCGTCATGCCGATCAGCCGGGTGTCGAGGTCGGCGAGCGGAACGACCCGGCTCGACGTGGCGACGGCGCCGTTGGAGGCCAGGTCGGCGACGGTGTCGGCGAGCCGGATCCGCCAGTCTGCGATCCGGGAGTCGATGATCTCCATCCCGGCGACGGCGCCGGCGATGGCGGCCCTCGCCCGAGTGACGGTGACCCCGGGGCCTTCGAGCCGCTCGCCGAGGACGAACACGATCTCCGCCTCGACCTTGGGCGAGACGAACTTCTCGAGCGGAACAACGCCGCCGTCGCGGTAGACGGTGGAGGCGAGCACCGGTCCGTAGTCGGGGGTGTCGATGCCCAGCGCCTTCTGCATGGGCGCGGCGGTGAGGCCGACCTTGTGGCCGATGATCCGGTCGCCGTCGGCGAGCAGCAGTGCGGTCAGCTCCTGCTGGATCGCGTAGCCGTCGGCGATGCCCAGCTCGGGCTCGGCATCGGTGAACGGGGGGATCGGCGTGCGGGTGGCGCGGGCGTCGTAGAGCGCGCGGGCCTTCTTCGCGGGAGTGCTCATGCCGACCGCTCCTCGGCCAGGGTGATGGCGACGTCGATGATCATGTCCTCCTGGCCGCCGACGTAACCCAGCTCGCCGCAGCGCCGCAGGATCTCGTGCGCGGGCACCTTGTACCGCTCGGCGGCCCGCTCGGCGTGCAGGAGGAAGGACGAGTACACCCCGGCCCAGCCCTGGACGATGGCGTTGCGGTCCATCTTCGGCCAGCGGCGCAGGTAGGGGCGGACGACCTCCTCCGCGGCGTCGAGCAGCAGCCCGGCGTCGAGCCCGGTCGCGACGCCGAGGCGGTCGAAGACCGCGCCCAGCACCTCGGTCGGGGAGTTGCCCGCGCCGGCGCCGAGCGCGCAGAGCGAGCCGTCGATGTAGCGGACCCCGGTCTCGTACGCGATCACCGAGTTGGCCACGCCGAAGCTCATGTTCTGGTGGCCGTGGTAGCCGACCCACGCCTCGTCCCCGACCTCGGCGACCAGCGCCTCGAAGCGGGCGCGGGCGTCGTCCATCAGCAGAGCTCCTGCGGAGTCGGTGACGTATGGGGCCTGACAGCCGGCGTCGACCATGATCCGGGCCTGCTTCGCGAGTTTCTCCGAGCTGGTCTGGTGGGCCATCATCAGGAATCCGACGGTCTCCATGCCCAGCTCGCGGGCCGCGGCGAAGTGCTGGGGTGACACGTCCGCCTCGGTGCAGTGCGTGGCCACGCGGGCCATCTCGGCGCCGGCGTCGTGGGCGCGCTTGAGGTCGTCGACGGTGCCGATGCCCGGGACCAGCAGCACGGCGATCCGTGCCTTGCGCACCTCCTCCCGAGCCGCGGCGATCAGCCGCGTCTCGTCCGTGCCCGAGAACCCGTAGTTGAACGACGAGCCGCCGACGCCGTCACCGTGGCTGACCTCGACCCACTCGACGCCGGCGGCGTCGAGGGCTCGGGCGGTGTCACGGACCTGTGCCTCGGTGAACCGGTGGGCCATGGCGTGGCTGCCGTCGCGCAGTGTGGTGTCGATGATGCGGACGTCATTGCGCAGGGGTGGTCTCATGAGGCTTGCTCCAGCAGGGCTCGGGCCATGAGTTCGCCGATCCGGGCGGCCGCGGCGGTCATGATGTCGAGGTTGCCCGCGTAGGGCGGCAGGTAGTCGCCGTTGCCCTTGACCTCGAGGAACACCGCGACGCGGGCGTGGCCCTGCCAGTCGTCGCGGGGTTCGTCGAACTGGGGCTCGGCGCGCAGGGTGTAACCGGGCACGTACTGCTGGACCTCGGCCACCATCTCGTGCACCGACGCGGTGATCGCGGCCCGGTCCGCGTCGGTGCCGATCATGCAGAACACGGTGTCCCGCATGATCATCGGCGGCTCGACGGGGTTCAGGATGATGATCGCCTTGCCCCGCTCCGCCCCGCCGACCTCGGCGACCGCCTGGCCGGTGGTGTGGGTGAACTCGTCGATGTTGGCGCGGGTGCCCGCACCTGCCGAGCGTGACGCGATGGACGCCACGATCTCGGCGTAGGGGACAGGCGTGATCCGGGAGACCGCGCGCACGATCGGGATCGTGGCCTGGCCGCCGCAGGTGATCATCGAGACGTTCGGCGAGCGGAGGTGATCCGTGCCGTTCACCGCGGGGGAGACCATCGGCCCGATGTGCGCGGGCGTGAGGTCCACGGCCTGGATCCCCGCCTCGGCGTAGCGGGGGGCGTTCGCGGCGTGCGCCTTCGCCGAGGTCGCTTCGAACACGATGCGCGGCAACGGGTCCTGGCGGAGCAGCCAGTCCACGCCCTCGGCGCTGGCCTCAATACCCCGCTCCCGTGCCCGGGCCAGGCCGTCGGACTCGACCACCCCGACCACGTACCGGACGTCCAGCACCGGGCTGTCGACGAGCTTCGCCAGCAGGTCCGTACCGATGTTCCCCGGCCCGAGGATCGCGGCCGGCACTCGTGCAGAACTCATGACACCGCCAGAAAGTCATGGATCAGTGAGCCGAGCCGCGCCGGGACCTCGTACTGCAGGAGGTGCCCGCAACCTGCGAACAGGTGCAGGTCGCATTGCCGTAGGTGCTCGGCAAGGAAGAGCGACGCGTCGGCGGAGATCGTCGCGTCATCCTTGCCGTGCACCGCGAGGACCGGGAGCGAGACGGCGGGGAGCACCGTCTCGTCGTAGGTCGGCATGGGGGCACCGGCACTCATCGCCGCCTGGAAGGACCGCTGGACCTCCGGACGCACGGCGACGGCCAGCCGCTCGGTGACGTACCGCTCGATCCCGGGGACCGCCCGGGACAGCTGCGCGTCGACCAGAGTGCGCATGCCCGCCGCGTCCGGGGCCCCGTAGAAGTCGGTCAACGTCGTCAGGTTGGCCTTGACCGGGGTTCCCCCGGCGGCTAACAGCACGACCCGGTCGACGCGGTCGGGGGCACGGAGGATCAGCTCCAGTGCCACCCGGGCGCCGTAGGAGTGCCCGACCAGGTGCACGCGGTCCAGGTCGAGCACGTCGAGCAGCGCGAGCACGGCGTCGGCTCGACGGTCGAACCAGGGGCCCGGCCCGGCGGGCACGTCCTGCGGGTGTCCGCTGCGCCCGAACCCGACGAGATCAGGGACAAGGCAGCGGAACACGTCGAGCGCGGGCAGGATCGGCGCGAAGCTCAGCGCCCCGGTCGCGCCCGGGCCGGTACCGTGCAGGAACAGCACGGACGGGCCGTGCTCCGCGCCTGCGATCGCCAGGTGGGTGGCGTCCGGGCCCGTGGTCACCTCGTCCGTTCTCATCCCGGCGCCCTCTCGAACGAGAGGGTCCTCCCGAACAGGTCGCGGATCCGCTGCCAGGACACCGTCGCGCCGTGCTCGTGGTAGGCCGGGAGGCCCGGGAACATGAAGCCGTGGTCGGCGCCGTCGTAGATCTCGACGGTCGCGTTCGCGCGGGCCAGCTCGTCGCGCAGCGGCTTGTTCACTTCGAGCGAGGCGAGGGTGTCGGCGGCGCCGAACGCCACGAACAGCTCAGCCCGCAGGGCGCCGACACTCAGGTGCGGTGAGTCCGGCTCGTCCGTCACGCAGAACGACGGGTGCATCGTCGCGCCCGCGACGAACTCGTCGGGCCGGGCGGCGAGCAGCCGGAAGGTGAGCCGCGCACCCACGCAGAAGCCCACGGCGCCCTTGGCCCCAGAGCCCGCGACGGGATCCTCGGCGAGGGCGTCGAGCAGTGCGGCCACGTCGGCGAGCACCTTGTCGTCCGACAGCGAACCCACCGCGGCCATCAGGCGCTGGAACTCTGGGGAGCCCGGGCCCTGACCGATTCCGGCTAGATCGAACGAGATCTTCGGCCCGATCCGGTGGTAGAGGTCGGGCAGGACGGCGTAGTAGCCGGCCTCGGCCACCTGCGCGACGACGTCGTAGACGTCCTTGCGCAGTCCTGGACCGTCGTGGAACACGACGACCACGGGAAACGGGCCCACGCCTTCAGGATGGCGTACCGCGACGGCCATCGGACCGTCCGCGGTCTGCACGACCAGTTCCTTCTCAATCATGTCGATTCCTCTCCCCGCGTCGTCGCGGTGGCGACCGCGAAGCCGACGATCCACTCCGGTATCGGCTGGTAGAACGACGACTCGGTCCTGTAGGGCCCCGCGGTGCGCAATGCGGCGTGGGCCGCGATCCAGGTCCGGACCTCATGGATGGAGCTGCCGCCCTGCTCACCGAGCCACTCGACACTGAACGTGTCGAACTGCGCGAGGTCCCCCTTCGCGAACAGCTGCAGGAGCTCGTGGTCCAAGTCCGGGTTCAGGTCCATGAGCGTCGACTCGCCACGTGCGAAGGACTGTCCCGCCTGGTAGAGCAGTTCCTCGCGAGCCTGCTGCTCGGCCGGGGTACGCCGCTTGTCCACCAGGTAGGCGGCCGCCTCGGGGGTGGCCTCGCGCAGGCGCGGGATTGGAACGTCGTGCGACAGGCCGCCCGAGCCGACGAACAGGACCCTTCGGTCGAGCTGAGCCGCCCACTCCCCCACGGCCTCCCCGAGCCGCCGGACCCGCCGCAGCGGGCCTAGCGGTTGGGCGACCGAGTTCAGGAAGAGCGGGATGACGGGGCGTGCGCCGCTCGCGCCGAGGAGGACCTCCAGGGGCTGGGAGATGCCGTGGTCCACGACCATCTTCTCGGACATCGCCACGTCGAGGTCGGCGTTCAGCAGGTGGGCGAGCAGGTCGTCCGCGAGGGCCTGCGGCACGTCGAGGGCCCCGGCGGTGGTGCCGTAGTCCCCGATCGCCGTTGCTGCCGTGCCGACGCAGAAGGGCGGCATCAGTTCGTACCGAAAGCCCTGATAGTGGTCGGGTCCGAAGACCACGACCAGGTCCGGATCGAAGGAGTCGGCGAACGCCCGAGCCTCCCGCAGCGCACTCGCCACCGCGCGCGCCACCGACTCGCCCGGATCGGCGGTGTGCAGCAACGGCGAGTGCGACATACAGCAGAGGGCGAACCGGGACGCCATGCTCAGACGCTCAGCGAGCGCAGCGCAGGCGCCACGTGCTCGCCGAAGAGCTGGTAGGAGCGCATCGTCTGTTCCTTGGTGAGGTTGCCGAACGAGCCCCAGTTGAGAAAGTTCCCGCAGCCGATCGTCTCGATCTGGTCCACGATCTGGTCGCGGACGGTCTGCGGCGTCCCCACGCAGATCGCACCGATCCCGACGAGGGCGTCGAAGGAGACGTCATCCCCGGCGAACGGGCGGAAGAAGGACTGGTAGTGCTCGTAGCCGGCGGGCACGTTGTCCAGGTCGTGGAACACCGCCGCCTCCTTGAACGCGGCGAACAACGCATTGAAGGCCGGCTCCGCGAGATCGCGGGCTTCCTGCTCGGAGTCGGCGATGAAGACGTTGCGGCACACGCCCATGTCACTGGGCTGCGCCTCGCGCCCGGCGTCCGCGGCGGCCTTCTTGTAGCCGTCGAAGATCGTCCGCATCTGCTCCGTGGGGGAGAACACCGAGGTGAACTTGAAGCCCTTCTGGGCCGCCCAGGCCACGGTGTTCGGGCTCAGCGCAGTGACCCAGATCGGCAGCTCCGGACGCAGCGGACGGGGCCAGATCCCGACGTTGTCGTAGTTGTAGAACTCACCGTGGAACGACCAGGTCGGCTCCTTCCACGCGGACTGAATCAGGGCGACCGACTCCTCGAAGCGGGCGCGGGTCTCCTCCATCTTCACGCCCTCGCGGATGAACTCCGGCTCGTCCACGCCGCGCCCCAGGCCGACCTCGAGCCGACCACCGGTGAGGTGGTCGAGCATCGCGCCCTCCTCGGCGAGCCGGCGCGGGTTGTGGAAGGCGGTGATGTTGGCCATCACACCGATATTCATCCGGCTGGTCCGCTGCGCCAGCGTCGCGACCAGCAGGTTCGGCGACGGACTGATGCTGTAGGGCGTGAAATGGTGCTCAGAGAAGAAGACCCCGTCGAACCCCTGGTCCTCCGCGGCGACCCACGACTCCAGCTTCCAGTCGTACAGCTCCTTGCAGAGCTGCGGATCGAACTTCGCAGGGTCCGGATCGTACGGGTAGCTGAAGATCTCGAAGAGCCACGACTTGACCACTTGATGCTCCGTCCACTCTGACATCGGTCCGTCCCTCGTCGTCTCCGCGAGGACGGACTCCTTGAGGCAGCAGCGACGCTAAAGGCAGCGTGGGGCCTCGACAATCCGCTCCTCGCTCGCGCCAGTCCACTTTCCGCTTCGACCGCGAGATTGGCCGGAGCGGGGTCCGGAATGGCGTTTCTGGACGCTCTTTCCTGAACGAGCACCTGAGCTTCCAGCGATTCGCGGACGGGGGGCAGCGAGAAGTGGATGGTCGGCATGAGCGCACACGGGTTGAGTTCATCCGGAACGTGAAGTCCGTGATACTGGAGGTGGACGATGAGGTTCGGTGTCCTCTACGACTTCCGCAATCCTGCAGCCCAGCGATGGCACGTCCCGTGGGCCGAGTTCTACGGGGCCACTTTCGAGCACATGGAAGAGGTCGAGCGGCTCGGCTTCCACGCCATCAGTCTCTGCGAGCACCATGGCGACCCGGACGGCTACAACCCCGGCCTGCCCGTCACCTTGGCCACGGCGGCGAGCCGAACGAGCACGATCCGGATCGGGACCAACATCATCCAGGTCCCCTTCTACCACCCAGTGCTGCTCGCCGAGCAGCTCGCGGTGCTCGACGTCGTGTCCGGCGGTCGCCTCGACGTCGGCCTCGGGCAGGTCGGCCCGACCTTCGACATGGAGTTCCCCATGTTCGGCGTCAACCCACGCAACCGCCCGAGCATGCTCGACGAAGGCCTCGACATCTTGACCCGGGCCTGGCGCTCCCCCGAGCCGTTCTCCTACCACGGCAAACGTTGGCGGCTCGACGACGTCTGGCTGAACCCCAAGCCGCTGCAGGACCCGCTGCCGGTGTGGGTCGTCGCAGCCTTCTCCGAGAAGGCCATGGACCGCGTCGCGGGACGCGGCCTCGACGTCGGCGCCCAGGGTGGCTACTTCCTCGGCCTGACCGGCGGTGAGACCTGGAAGCAGTGGCTCACCGCGTGGCACGCGGCATGTGAGCGAGCGCAGCGTTCCCACGACTACGCCCAGATCTACACCTTCGGCACCTGCTACGTCACCGACGACCCCGAGAAGGCCTGGGCCGAACACCGCGAGGGCCTCTTCCACGCATTCCACTACGAGCGGGCAGGCCTCCACCCCTACAGCTCGCTCATGATGGACACGGTGCCGCCGACCCCGGAGGACATGCCCGGCTGGGAGAACCTGTTCCAGACCCCAGAGCAAGCGATCGCGCAGCTCCGCGCGGACTACGCGGACGGGGGACCGAGCGAGCTGCACCTCATGGCGCACCGGCCGGGTATGACGTTCGAGCAGTCCGCGCAGTATCTGCGCAATTTCGCCGAGAAGGTCATGCCGGAGGTCGCGCACCTCTGACCCTCGGCATCCCGGTCGGCGGGTCGATGAAGCCGGTGGCGGCGATCAGACGGCGCCACCGGCCTTCTCAGCCGCGTCCGCGAGAACTGGCTGGCCGACAGCGTGAAGCGGCTTTCGCTCCTCCGTCACGGGCTTACGATGACCCGGACTCTGACCACCGACCTTCGAGGTCGGCACGGCGTCGTGACGAGCAGAGGAGGACAGCGGGGTGACGGAGCCGGTCCGACCCACGCGCAGTGTGCTCGCTGATGTGAAGCCCCCGGCTGGAAACCTGGTGCGCACGAGCGATGTCGACGAGGCCAGCGCGGCGATCTCTCAGGCCTATGCGCCCAACAAGCTGCAGATCGCGGGCCGCCCGGGCCGGTTCGACATGCGCTTGTGGACGAACGGCATGCCTGGCCTGGACTTCGGCTACGTCGAGCTCGGGACCGACGTCAGGCTGTACGCACCTCCACCCCGGTACTACGTAGTCGTGCTCGCCGGCGTCGGGTATGTGCGCATCGGTCAACGGCAGGACTCGGTCCTGGCCACCTGCGGCCGCGGTGTGGTGGTGTCGCCCGACGAGCCGGTGTTCTTCGAGGACTGGAGCCAGGACTGCCGACTGGTCACCGCCCGCTTCGAGCCCGCAGCCTTGGAGAACGTGCTCGCCTCCCTGCTCGGGCGGGCTCCTGTAGAGCCACTGCGCTTCGCCATCCAGCTGGACCTCAACGGGCCCCGCGGGGGCCCGTTCCTGCGTACCCTGCAGCTGTTGCGATCCGAGTTGGGTCGACCAGACGGGATGACAACGGACCCGGTCATGGCAGGCGGCCTTGCCGGCTTGGCCATGACAGGCCTCCTGCGAGGACAGACGCACAACTACTCGGACGAGCTGTCGGGCTCCGAACGCAGAGAGGCGCCCGCGAGCATCCGCAACGCCATCGAGCTGATCGAGGAGAAGGCCGCGGAGATAGTGTCGGTCGCCGACCTCGCCGCGGCGGCGGGGTTGAGTGTGCGGGCACTGGAAGAGGGATTCCGTCGGCATGTCGGCAAGCCCCCTATGGCGTATCTGCGCGAGTTCCGACTCGCGCAGATCCATGCCGATTTGGGGGCCTCGGAACCCGAATCCACGACGGCCTCTGCAGTCGCGAGACGATGGGGCTTCAACCACTATGGGCGATTCACGGCGAGTTACAGTGCCCGTTACGGCGTAAGCCCCGCGGAGACCCTGCGTCGGCCACGCAAGGGGATCATCTAGCGTGGGATTCGGTGACCTGGGTACCGCGCTCGGCAACTGCCTGCTGGCCGACTCGTCGTCAGCCTGGACCGGGTCGGCGACACGCCCTCAGCATGCGTCCTCTCGCCCTGGCCGACGCGCACGCCCGCGATGAGCTCCGCCCCAGCGAGAAGTGCTGGCGGGCCTTCGGCGCCCACACCATCGAGGAGCAGCGCCTTGCCACCGCGCTCGCGGCGATCTGCGCGGTCGATGGCCAGGCGGACGGCCAGGTGGGCGACGCCGACCCTCTGGAGGCTGTCCGGAATGCGGTGGTGCACAGGAAGGTGGACGGGATCATCGTTTCGACGTTGCCACTCGGACTCTTGAACTGGCTGCGCCGGAACCTCCTGCGACAGATAGAACGGCTGGCCGGACTACCGGTCACGCACATCGTCGGCGACAAGCCCGGCGGCTGATCCGCCAGGCTCGGGACGGACCGGCCGGCGGTGGCCGGTTTCCAACCGGTCGACGGCCCGGGATGGCTCGACACTTCACCGCCTGTAGCCCGGCCGGACGCCGCCCTTCTCAGGGCGTCGGACGGGGCCGCTTGGCCGGACGCCGCCGCCGTGTGCCGCCGCGTGGCCCCCGCACGGGTAGGACGACGTCCCGGATCTCGGATCCACCCGAGTCGACCCGATGTAGGTTGCCGAGAACATCGCGAACCGCCGCGTCTAGCTGCTCCCTGGTGAGGGAGTAGCGGACACCGCAGCGGTCGTGACAGTACAACCGCACGACCTCCTTGATCTCACCGTCCCCCGGCCGAGACCGGCTCGACGTCGAGGGCGATAGGGTGCGCGCACCGCTTCGGCTGCTCGCCGAGATCACGCTTTCCGGGTTCCTCTTGCTCGCCACGCCGCGTCTGCTGCCGCCGCGATCGACCGCATGTGAGCCATGTCTCGGATGGGGCAGTCGGGCTGGGCGGGGCGGGTACTGGTCGGCGTAGTCGGTGCGGCTGTCGATGGAGCCGATCCCCCCTCGTGGCGCGGCGTGTCGAGGGGAAGGGCCCGGCGGGGCGGGTGCGACCGAAGCCCGTCGCAGCCCGATCGGTGCATGGGGGTAGGCCAATCAGGGCGACCCTGCGCTGTTCGACAAGTCGCGATCACTCTGCTTCGATGGCGCACGCCTCCGGCGAGCGATCGACCCAACACACAGGGTTACGAACACCTGAGGCGTCAGCGGCAGGTTTGCGGACAGCGGTTACGGCAGAGGTGGGGCGCATGGCGACGCGGGCGCGGGCTCGTGAGATCTTCGATCGATCTCGGGTGATGCTGGGCCGCTCGGCCGTGGCGGCCGCGCACTTGCTGGATCCCGACCGGTATCCGCCGCTGAAGGCCGTCGACGCGACCCAGGCCCGTCCGGCCCCGCCGGCCCTCGAGGCGACCTCGGCGGCCCCCGCGCCGACAGCGGCGGCGCCGGCCCAGGACGAGTCGCTCGTCGAGGTCTGCGCGAGCATCGCCCTGCGCGATCTGAACCTCATCGACACGCTGCTGTCGGACCTCGAGCTGATGGAGCGCCACGAGGACGACAGCAACCGGCTCGACCAGCTCTACCGGCTCGACCACCTGGCCGCGCGGCTGCGCCGCAACGCGGAGAACCTCCGTGTGCTCGCCGACCACGATGCGGACGAGGACGCCGGGGAGACGATCTCGATCCTCGACACCGTCCGCGCGGCGATGTCCTCGATCGACCAGTACGCGAAGGTGGGGATCGGCCGCATGGCGCCGCTGGGCGTCGTGGGGTTCGCCGCGAACGACCTGAGCCGCGTCGTCACCGAGCTCCTCGACAACGCCGCCAACCATTCGCCACCGAACGCCGACGTGCGAGTGAGCTCCCACCTCACCGAGCAGGGCAGCGTCCTCATCCGGATCGAGGACGACGGGATCGGGCTCCCCCCGGAACGGCTGGCCGAGCTCAACGACCGGCTCTCCCGGGAGTCGCGGCTCGACGACGCCGCGGTGCGGCACATGGGCCTGGCCGTGGTCCGCAGGCTGGCCGAGCGGCACGGCCTGCGGATCTCGCTGGACCACCGGCTCCCGAACGGCACCACCGCCACGATCCTCGTGCCGTCGTCGCTGGTGGTCGACGTGCCCGACACGACCTGGACGGGCGCGCAGACCGTGCCGGTGAGGGGTCGGCACCACCGGGGTCAGCCGGAGGTCAACGGCGTGGCCCCGGACTTCGTCGCGAGCGGGGTGGAGGCACCTGCGGCCCTGCCGCACCGCGGCACAGCGCCGCCCCAACGTGCGGCCGTCGACCCGACTCCGCGCCCGGCGCCCGCACCGTGGCCACCGTCGTCATCGCCGTCGTCATCGCCGTCGCCGTCGCCCGCGGTCGCCGGCACCACGGACACCGGCCTGCCCCGGCGCGTCTCCCGCAGCATCAAGCCGGGCGCTGAGGTGGCCGCGCCCACCGATTTCACGTCGGACTCCGACGGGCAGGACGCCTTCCTGGCCGATCTCGACAGCTTCACCGACGGGGAGAAGGCGGCGACCGCCGAGGACGCTTCCACCGAGGGCGCCGAGGTCACCGACGGGGACCCCGCGCGCGGAGACTCCACGGACGGGGACGTCACGCACGAGACCGCCTCCGTAGGGGAGATCGAGGGTGCGAACGCCGAGGGCGGCGTCGCCGCTGACGAGGACGCGCGGTGATGGCGGAGTCCATGACCTCTCCCCAGGACTTCGCCTGGCTCGTCGACGACTTCGTCGGCCGTGTGCACGGCGTCACGCATGCCCTCGTCATGTCCTCCGACGGGTTCCCCCTGACCGCGTCCAACGCCGTCACCACCGAGGACGCCGAGCAGCTCGCGGCCATCGCCTGCGGACTGCTGAGCCTCGCCCACAACGGGGCCGCGCTGTTCGGCAAGGGTGTCTGCGAGCAGATCATGATCCGGATGTCCGACGGGTACTTCCTGTTCATGGGCATCGGCTCCGGCGCCGGGTTCGCGGTGCTGACCGGCCACGGGTGCGACATGAAGGTCGTCGGCTACGAGATGACCCAGTTCGTGCGCAACGCGGGCCACGTCCTGACCCCCGAAGTCCGTGCCGACCTGCGCCGCGTGCTCTCCGCGCGCCGGGCGCAGGCCTGACCGGGAGGTGAGCGCGATGTCGGTCGGGTCGTCGCCCGAGAACAACACCGGGCGTCCAAGGAGCCGCAGCAGGCGGATCCGGCCCTACACCCTCACGGGCGGTCGGACCCGGGCCCGCCACGAACTGCTGGTCGAGGCACTGATCTCGGTCCCGCAGTACGACCCCGGCCTTCCCGAGACGCTGATGCCCGAGTCGCGGCAGCTCTACGAGCACGCCCGCTCGCGGGCGTCGATCGCCGAGCTGTCGGTGGCCATCGCCGCCCCGCTCGGCGTCGTCCGGGTGTTGATCAGCGACTTGGCGGCGCAGGGCGCGGTGTACATCCATCCCACCGCGCACAGCTACCACCACGATCGCGAGATGCTTGGAAGGATCCTCGATGGTCTCGAACGGCTCTCCGTCTGAGCGGCCGGCCGCAGTCCCGCCCCCCGGGCAGCTCGCGGTCTCCGCGAAGATCGTCGTCGCCGGGGGCTTCAGCGTCGGCAAGACGACCTTCGTGGGCTCGGTGTCGGAGATCCCGCCGCTGAACACCGAGGCGTGGATGACCGAGGCCAGCGTGGGCATCGACGGGCCCGTCGAGCCGGGCAAGTCCACCACGACCGTGGCGATGGACTTCGGTCGGATCACCCTGCACTCGGACCTGCTGCTCTACCTGTTCGGGACCCCGGGCCAACCGCGGTTCTGGTTCCTCTGGGACGACCTCACGCGGGGTGCCCTCGGCGCCATCGTGCTCGTCGACACCCGCAGACTCGAGCGCTCCTTCGCCGCCATCAACTACTTCGAGAACGACTCGGAGCTGCCGTTCATCGTCGCGGTGAACACGTTCCACGGACAGCTGCACCACAACCTCGACGACGTGCGCGAGGCACTCGCGCTCTCCCCGGATGTCCCCTTGGTCACCGTCGACGCCCGCGAGCCGGCGTCCACGGTCGGCACCCTGCGCCAGCTCGTGCGGTACGTGCTGTCGCTGGGCGAGATCACACCCCCAGGAAGGGTCCGTACCTATGCCTAAGATCCTCATCGTCGGTGCGGGCCAGTCCGGTCTGCAGCTCGGACTGACCCTGCGGGAACACGGCTACGACGTCACGCTGATGTCGGCACGTACCCCGGACGAGATCCGCCGCGGCCGCGTCATGTCCACCCAGTGCATGTTCGCCGACGCGCTGGAGATCGAGCGCAAGCACAAGCTGAACCTGTGGGAGAAGGACACCGTGCAGGTCGAGGGCCTCGGGGTCTCGATCGCCGGACCGGACTCGAGCCGGGTGATGGACTGGTGGGGCAGGCTCGACGCCTACGGCCAGTCGGTGGACCAGCGGGTGAAGATGGCGGGCTGGCTGGAGCTGCTCGAGGAGCGCGGCGGCAAGGTCATCACGCACGGCGTCACGACCGCAGACCTGGACCGGCTCACCTCCCTCTACGACCTCGTCGTCGTCGCGGCGGGCAAGGGCGAGCTGGTGCAGCTGTTCGACCGGGACCCCGAACGCTCGGTCTTCACCCAGCCGCAGCGGTCCCTCGCGATCGCCTACGTGCACGGCCTGGAGCGGCGCCCAGAGCACCCGGAGTCCTCCGCGGTGCGGTTCAACATCGTCCCCGGGGTCGGCGAGCTCTTCGTCATCCCGGCGTACACGTCGAGCGGCAACTGCGAGATCCTCTTCTTCGAGGGGGTGCCGGGCGGGCCCTTCGACGCCTTCGGCGACCGTCCCACCCCGCAGGAGCACCTCGACCGGACGCTCGGCCTGATGCGGAACTACGTCCCGTGGGAGTACGACCGGGCCCGCAACGTCACGCTGACCGACCAGAACGCCACCCTCGCCGGCGGGTACACACCGATGGTGCGCAACCCGATCGGGGAGCTACCCTCGGGCGGCCGTGTCCTCGGGATGGCGGACGTCGTCGTGGCCAACGACCCGATCACCGGCCAGGGCGCGAACAACGCCGCCAAGTGCGCGGAGTTCTACCTGAACAGCATCCTCGAGCGGGGCGACAAGCCCTACGACGAGGAGTGGATGACGGCGACGTTCGAGCGCTACTGGGACTACGCTCAGCACGTCACGAACTGGACCAACGCGCTGCTCGGCCCGCCACCGGAGCACGTACTGAAGATCCTCGGCACGGCCCAGGTCAACGACACGGTGGCCCGCCGCTTCGTCAACGGCTTCAGCGATCCTTCGGACTTCCAGCACTGGTTCATGGATCCGGCAAGGGCCGACACCTACCTGGCCGAGGTGTCCTGAACGACGGCCCACCTCGGGCGCCTGCTCATCCGCGGCAGGCGCCCCGTTCGCACCTCCCTCGGCAGCAGACCCAAGCCGCCATCGCCTTCGGGATCGGGTGCTGGCCGCCAAGGCCTACTCGTCGAGGACGAACCACGGCCACCTGCGTGACCACAAGAGCCACGACGAACCTCCTTCCCAAGCGGCGGTCACGCTATCCGGTGGCGCAGAAGCCGGCGCAGGCCACGCCGTGCGCCGGCCGAATGCTGCGGCTGGTGGCGGGTGCCGCGCTGAGTAGCCCGGTGCACAGGATGGTCAATGCCGACGCTCCGCACGTGACCTCGATCCATCCGATCGGAGCCCGTCGGACGCGGCCTGCGAGTTGCGAGACCCCGACCGAGCTGACGGGTGAGGGCGCGGTGGAGTGCTGTAGCTGACCGTCGTTGTCGAGGGCGCGTGCCCGGTTGAGCTTGGCCCCTGTCGCCGGACATTTCTCCTGAGGCGGACGCCGTCCGCCAGGCGTATGTCGTTCGTGCCCGCTCCTCACCCGCCGGAGTTCCGGCAGCGCGCGGTCGACCTCGCTCCCTCCGGCGTGAAGCCGAGGGCTGTTGCGCTGGCTCTCTTGCCGGAGTACAAAAGCCCAGCTGCCCCAGACCCTGGCGGTGTGCCCGACTGGACCCGGCATTCCGCCCGTAGGGAGGCAGGGGTAGCTGTGCTGACTGAGGTGACCGCTCCCCCCGTCCAGACCGACTCGGGAGGGGGGTTCCGGCGACGCATCCCTGCGGAGGCAGATCAGGTCGATGCGCTCCGGGCCGGGCTAGTGCGCTGGCTGGGGAAGGCGGAATGGCCCGACCAGCGGGCGCTAGACATCGCAACCGCCACCGGTGACGCGGTCCGCAGCCTCATCCAGGACGCGCACCCGTCGGCCGGGGCAGAAGCTGTGGTGCAAGTCGAGGCGACCATCCTGGTCGGGGGCGAGCAGCGGCGAGTGCTCATAGCACTTCGGACCCGCAGACCCGCGGAAATCCCAGAGGGGCCGGCGACGGGCCTGCGCGCCCTCGGGAACCTCGTGGACGAGGTCGTAGTACGTCCGGCCACGGTTGAGCCGGGCCAGGGCGCGGCGACCGAGGTGTGCCTCCTGAGCAAGCCCAGGCACGAACTAGCAACCTATTGAGGGGGCCTGGTCGGCGACCCAGACGCGTGGCTCGACTCCGGCCTCCGGCTCCACTCCGACCTTTCAGCGGAGCGACGCCCATGCCAGGTAGGGAGCCATGTAGCGAGACACGGCACGTCCGAGAACGAGATCACCGATGCGCGCGCCGAGATACTTGGTTCGTTGCCCTCCACGCGCCCGTCTCGGACATCGGAACGGTCGCTACCGCAGCACCGGGCAGGTGACGATCAGCGGCCCGACGGCGGCCGTCGTGCGCCCGAGACCTACGCCCGATACCTATCGGAACCACGCTGCGACAGGGCATCACGCGGGCTCCTTCGCTGAGCGGGTCAACCGCGCAGGCGGCAAACCCCGGTTATGCGCAGGCGGGTTGCGGGAGCAACGAGCATCATCTGACCCAATGAGGAATCGGCTACCGTCCCACGCGCCCTGCCCGGCGCGGCGTCGACGACGGGGTGCGCGACGGGACGGAGCCACATGTCCGACGGCCTGACCTGGCAGGTCCTTCCCGGCGAACGGGTCGCCACACTGACCCTGACCGGTGTCCTGGACCGGGTCACACGCTTCGAGCTCGTCACCACCGTGCACAAGCTGCTGCTCGACCACCGTCAGCTCCTGATCGACCTCACCGACCTCCGGCTGCAGTGGGCGCCCGCGATCCGCGCCTTCACCACCGCCTTGGCCCGGGCCGGTGGCTGGCCCTCGACCCGGCTGGCCCTGTTCGGAGCCGATGAGGCGACGACGCTGCTGCAGGCCAGCTGCCCCTGGGAGATTCACGTCGGTGTCGACCGGCGCCACGCCGAGGCCCTACTGGCCCGACGCCCTCGCCGGATCCGCCGAACCATCGAGCTGCCAGACACGAGCGACGCCCCACGCTTCGCCCGAGCCCTCATCGTCGACGCCTGTGCCGACTGGGCCCTCACCGCCATCGAGGACCATGTCCAGCTGGTCGCCCACGAGCTGATCAGCAATGCCGTCCACCACGCCCCAGGGCGCCACCGCCTCTATCTGACCCTCGATCCGGTCCGGCTGACCATCGGTGTCAGCGACAGCTCCCCGCACCCGCCACGCCCCCGCCCGGACTCGGACACCAGGCTCGACGGGCTGTCCATCATCGCGGCGTTCAGCCGAAACTGGGGCACCAGCCCGCACCGCACGGGCAAGACCGTCTGGGCCGTCCTTCGGATCCCTCCCTCTGGTGCCACCCGAACATCGACGCCGCCCCCGGCCGTCCCCGACGCGCACCCGCTCCACCGAGTTCCTGCACGAGCAGCTGTCCCAGGCGAGCCCTGACCTGCTCCGCCAGATGCTCCCCACGTTCATCAACACCCGATGTCCGCCGACGCCGACGCCGTGTACGGCGCCGCGTGGGGCGAACGCACCGTCTGAGCTCGCCGAGCAGCGTGCCGCCGCCCCGACCCGCGACCAGCTGCGCCGAGGGCCGACTCGCGCCCTCGAAGACCGCCTGATCCGCGCCGACAAGCTCGCCGAAGCCGCTGCCGCCCAAGTCGGCCACCTGAGGGACCGCATCGCCGGCCTGGACACCACCCTCCACGCCAGCCCGATCGCGCTCGCGCGACGAACGCACCCGCACCCGCGAGCTGGTCAGCGACGGCAGCGCCATCCCCGTGTTCTCGTTCCGACTCGTCGCCGATACGCCGTACACAGTCTTCGACGTCTCCGAGCGGCTGTGTACCGAGGGCTGGCAGGTACCCGCCTACACGGTGCCCGAGGCCGCGACCGACGAGGCGATCATGCGTGTGGTGATCCGGGAGGGGTTCAGCTACGACCTCGCCGACGACCTGATCAACGCCCTGCGAAGTGCGACCGGCTATCTGGCCGCTAACCCGCCGCGGATCTCAACCGCATCAGGCGGCGTTAGCCACGGGGAGGAGGAGAGTCGAGGTTGGCTCCCTCGATCATGGTCGACGAGACGCGGGGGCGGGGAACTGTGTCGGACCCATCTCCCTCCGGACGTGCGTCCGCCGACCTCGACCAGTTTCAGGTTGTGAGCGCGGGCGTGGAACTCATCCCTCCGCCTGGTGTCGGGCGGTAGAGATCGAGGACGCCGAGGTTGACCGCGGCCGGTCCCCGTTCAGCCTATGTCGCCGATTCCCTACCAGCCGCCACACGACCTGGGCCGGCCCGCCAGGAAGGGGTTGGCGGACCGGCCACTGTGACGGCCCGGGCACGGCGCGTCACGCCCATTGCTTCGTCCACCTGGCCAATGCGTTACTCACCCGCCAAGCCGGCGCCGGCTCCACACGCTCGGCCCGGGCGAGCGTGCCTGACCGTCGCGCGGACCCGCCGGCCGTACGTGATCACCATCAGGGCGCGGCGCTGAGCGGCCACGGCCTCGACGCAGAGCTCGCTGGCTCTCGCCATGACCTTCTCCGCGGCCTGCCACGCTTCGGCCCACTGCAGTGGGCCCGGGGGGTCAACCATGAGCAGCCTCTACCCGGCAGACCGTGAACAACACCGCACCCACTGCAGCCCTCGCCAGCAGACCTCGACGGCGCGCGCCCGGATCGGCGAACGGAGGGCTGCAGCACACGCAGCGCCAGCTCGACAATCTGCTTGCACGATCAATGAAAAGAGGGTGTTGCAGGTCGCAACTGGCCTGACGTGGAACTTTCGACTGGATGGCGATCTTTATGGTTCAACTGCTGATGAATGGCCGGTAACGGCGCGGCTACGGAGGCGACCACTGCGCGACGGTCTCCGGTGCCCCCTTGGGAGGCCGTCGCCCGGTGGCCGGTCCGCGACGAAACCCCTCCGTCAAGCGGGCCGGCCACCCCGAGAGGCCGGGGCCCCGAGGCGCACCTCCGGTCGTTCGCGTCCCCAGTGGTTCCGGTGCGTCAGTCTGTGGAGAGCTGCCGCCTGATGTCCTCGAGCTGCCCCACGACCTGGTTGATGCCCTCGCCGTCCTGTGTGCCACGCAACATCGCAGCGATGGGCCCGTACTTGGCGAGCAGCGCCTCAACCGCGGCGCGCGCCTCTCGGAGAACCGCCCGCGGATCGAGCGAGTGTCCACCACCCACGGCACCCACATCCCTAGACGTGCCGGCGAGCGCCGGGGCCGTCTCGAGGTCGAGGCTCCACACCGCGTTGTCCCTGCGGTCCCGGTCGTCGAGAGCTTGCCGCTCGGCGCTGGTGACGCAGTCAGCGCACACGAGCCCGTCACTGAGCACCTCCGCGCGCATGAACTTGAGGGCGTCGATGGGCACGCTCGTCCCACAGCGGACGCACGTCTCGATGCCTCTCATGGCGCTCTCCTTATACCCGACTTGGCACGGGTAAACGCCTCGAGACGTGCCGGCCAAGCCGGGCCCGTCGCCGGCTACCCGAGCAGCGGCCACACCGTCGCCACGCGTTGCCGGACGGCCAGCGTCGTTGGCCCGTGCCGGAGCAGCGCGGGCAGACCCGTACACGCACCAGCCACCTATAGCCGAGGCCCACCGTGTCGAACAGGCGCCCGGGGCGAGGCGCAGGCCGCGGCCTGGGCCGAGCACGCCGAGGCGCTCGACTACGCCGCGACGCCGCCGCAGCCGGCGACGACACCCGCGCGCGACACGGCGACGCGCTCGAGCAGCAGCGCGACGAGCTCGCCTCCGCCGTCCAGCAGCAGGGCCCGCCGCACACGCCCGCCAGCTGGCCGAGCTGCACCGCCAACTCGGCGCTGCCGATCAGATCCGCGAGGTCCGGGCACGGCTGCCAGCGACCGCCAACAGTGTCAACGGCGAGTTCGTGGTGGCCACGGACAGCTCCCCGCACCGGTGATCGCACCACGAGGCACCGTGGTGAAGGCGACAACATGACAAGGCGGCGTGCGCGCACGTGCTGTTGTCGACTTGACGTCTTCCCTGCTCACGACCGCGTCGGGTTGTCACCTTGCCGCCTTGGCACGGTGTCGAGCGTCCAGGTCCACCCGGTCGCCGTTCTGTGGGTGGAGACCTGCGCGCGCTTGCGAGCGCGCTGCAGCAACCGTTCATTGAAGCCGTCCGCCTTGGCCGCCCGGAGGATCTCGCCGGCGCCGGCCGAGCCGGCCCGCTTCTCGTCAGCCAGGTAGCCGAGCAGCCAGGTCACCGCCTCCGTGATGAGCGTGCGGTCCTCCCCCTCCGGGCCCGCCGCGAGGAGCTCCTCCGCCCGCTGTGGGGTCTCGCCGTGCCACTCCACGCGCGCTACCTGGGTGATGCCGTCGGGCGTCTCCACAGCCGCAGGGACGAGGCTCACTGCGAGCGACGGGGCGTCGCCAGGCGCCAGATTCGCCTTCGTCGAAGAGATGACGAGTCGGTGGGTGTCCTCGTCGCGGGCCACCGCCAACACCGACCGCGCGACTTGCGACCAGGCGATCGAGCCCAGGATCAACTTGCCCGTGTCGGCCGACTCCCGTTTTCCGAAGTGCACGATGCCCATCACCGCAGCCCCGGTGTCAGCCGCCAACTTGGAGATCGGCTCCAAACCCCGGCGCATCTGACGGTCACGGTCGCCGTCCAGGGCGCCGTCGATGACCGACGTCGCCGCGTCGAGCACCACCAGCGCCGCCCCGAGCTCACCGAGCTCCTCCGCCAGCAGCTGCGTGTCGTGTGGCAAGACCAGCGGTGCCTCGTCGTCGGCCGGGGTGATCGCGTCGAGGAAGACGACCCGGTCGAGATCGGCGCCGGCCGCGGCGAGCCGCGGGACGATCGTGCTGTCCCGGGCGTCCTCCGAGTTGACATAGATGACGTGCCGGGGCTCGCCCGAGAACTCGCCAGCCAGCTCGCCCCGGGTCACCTGGGCGGCGAGGTCGACAGCGACCGTCGATTTCCCGAGCCCCTCGCGCCCGGCGAGGAGCGTCAGCCCACCCAGCACGATGCGGTTCGACCACAGCCACCGCAGCCTTCGCATCGTGACCGCCGACGCGGGGGTCCGGCGCAGGCGCCGCTGCCGGCTGGATCGCCCACCACCGGCGACCCCGTCGAACACCTCCCGCGCCCGGTCGATCAACTCGTCGTCGATATCACTGGGCAAGGCGTACGCCAGCTGTGACACCCGCGTGGCCGCCTCAATCAGACGACGCCGGACCGCCTTGTCCGCGACGATCTCCGCGTAGTAGGCCACGTTGGCCGGCGTGGGCACGCCACTCATGCAGTCGATGAGGTACGTGGCCCCGCCGAGGCGATGCAGTCGCTCGCCCAGGCGGTTCGCCAGGGCGATGGCGTCGACGGGCCGACCCTCCTCGCGCATGGCGAGCATCTCGGCGAAGAGCTCGGCGTGCGCCGGCTTGTAGAAGTCGTGCGCGCCGACCGCCGCCACGGCCTGCTCGAGGACGGCCGGATGGTGCAGCACCGAGCCGATGACGGCACGTTCTGCTCGAAGGTCCGCGGGCGGCAGTCGCTCCGGGGTCGCGCCGCCGCTGGTTGCCGCTTCAGCGGCCACCTCCACCTCCCCAGACCGCCGTGGCCCGACACGTGCGAGACGGGCGCCGGCGACGCTCGCCGCTCGTCACGCCGCACCCGGCGGAAGGCTCTCGCGCCGCTGCTGCTCGACCCACCTGAGCAGCTCGTCCTCGAAGTAGACGACGCGCCGTCCGATCTTGAACGAGGGCGGACCTTCGTTGCGCTTCCGCCACCACCGAAGGGTGTCCGGGGACCGGCTCAACAAGCTCGCGGCCTCCGGGATGCCGAGGATCTTGCGCGCCATGGCCAACCTCCCACGTCATCAGCAACCAACCTCAACGAGAGGTACCCAGTTGTAGCTCACTGTCAAGCTGGTATGGTCTGTAGAGTCAGCGCGTGACGGGTTACGACGCCAACTTGGTTGCGATAGCGGATGCCCGCTTCGGGGGGCGTCTCCGAGGTCTCCGGGAGTGGCAGGGGATGTCGCAGCAAACGCTCGTGGAGAAGCTTGCTGAGCTCGGCATCACCACCTGGCACCAGACCACCGTCGGGAAGGTCGAAGCAGGGAAGCGACCAGTGAGACTGGCCGAGGCCATCGCCGTGGCGAAGATCTTCGGCACGAGCATCGATGTCCTCCTCATGCACGACGACGACGAGTACCGGGCGCAGCGTGTTCAGGTTCTGGAGGCGCGACGTCAGGAAGTCGTGCTCATGCAAACCCTCCTCGAACAGCGCGAGGAGGAACTCGGGCAATGGATCGAGCTGGTCGAAACGGGCCGAGAGCTGCCCGGCGACATGCCCCCGGAGTGGCCCTCGTACCTGATGGACGAGGACGGCAGGGTCGTCGCGGAGTTCGGCGCGGCCGTGGTGGAGACACCAGGAGAGGGGGGCGAGGCCGGTGACCAAGATGCAGATGCTGATCCTGATGCTCCTGCTGGGCAGCATCGCGAGGAGACCTGACGGCACCTGGCGCGCCCGCTACCGCGGCCCGGACAGGCGCGAGCGCTCCAAGCACTTCACTCGAAAGAGCGATGCAGAGCGCTGGCTCGCCGGTGTCGAGGTGTCGAAGTCCCGTGGCGAGTGGATCGACCCCAACCTCTCCCGCGTCACCGTCGGCGAGTGGGCTCAGATCTGGCCGCCCAGAGCCAGCTGAAGCCGACCACCAACACCCGTTACGCCGGCATCATCACCAAGCACCTCGAGCCGGCGTGGGGGCAGGTCGCGATCGCAGACGTCACGCCTGCCGACGTGGCCGCCTGGCTACAGCGCCTGGCCTCGTCCGGCCTGGCCGCCGGGTCGGTTCGGTACATCCACCGAGTCCTGTCGCTCGCCCTGGCCTACGCGGTCCTCGACGGACGGATCACCCGCAATCCCGCCGCCGGTGTCCCACTGCCCCGGGCGAAGGCCAGACCGAAGCGCTTCCTCTCCCACAGCGAGCTCGCCCGACTCGCTGATGAGTGTGGTGACTACGCCGCGCTGATCAACGCGCTGGGCTACACCGGCCTGCGTTGGGGCGATGCGGTGGCCCTTCACGTAGAGGACCTCGACCTCCTCCGGCGGCGGATCAGGGTGACTCGCGCCATGGCCGAGGTCCGCGGCAAGGCCGTCATCGGCACCCCGAAGGATCACGAGCGCCGCGTCGTACCCATTCCGGCGTTCCTGGTCGACGATCTCGCAGAACTGGTGGCGGGACGTTCTCCAGCAGATCTCGTCTTTCCGTCGCCGAAAGGCAGCCTCCTCCGCAACGGTAACTTCCGGCGCAATGTGTTCGACGCCGCTGCGGAAAGAGCCGGGCTCGGAGGAATCACTCCACACGGTTTGCGGCACAGCGCAGCTTCCTTGGCGATCCAGGCCGGCGCGACCGTCGTGGTGGTCTCGCGGATGCTCGGACACAGCTCCGCGAAGGTCACCCTCGACGTCTACGCCCACCTGTTCGCCGACGACCTCGACACGGTCGCGGACCGCCTCCACGAGGCTCGCGCTCGGGCAAGTGCGGACCAAATGCGGACTAGCCGCCCGACGATCTTCGCTGAAGATCGCTTCTCCGGAGGTCAACATGCCGTCTGACCTGCAGACATACGTGGAGCCGCCTTGGGGAGTCGAACCCCAGACCTACGCATTACGAGTGCGTCGCTCTAACCGACTGAGCTAAGGCGGCGTGGTGCGACGTCAGTCTACCCACCGCCCCCGGACCGGCGACCCGGCCCCCACCCCGTCACTCGGTCAGGTCGTCTTCGCAGCTCAGGTATGTCGCGTGAAAGCGCAGACACGAAGCTCGGATCATGGCGACGGTCGGCACGAAGATGCGGATCGGGGACGTGCTGATCGCCGAGGGACGGATCAGCGTGGTCAGCGGGACTGGGCGGTCGAGGTGTCCGCGCGGATCGGGGCGGTGCTGGTCGCCGCGGGGCTGGTGAAGCGGACCGAGCTGTACCGGCTGCTGGCGCGGACGTGGGAGTGCGGGTACGTCGATCTCGCGGACACCGGCATCGACCGTGATCTCCTCGACGGCCTCGACCCGCAGGAGCTCGGCGCCGAGGGGTGGTTCCCGGTACGGCGCGAGGCGGCGGCCAAGCACGGCAGGGAGACCGTGCTCGTCGCGACGTCCGAGCGGCCCACCGAGGAGCGGCGCCGGCGGATCGAGCAGCGACTGACGCGCCGGTGACCCTCGCCGTCACCACGGACTGGGACATCGTCCAGGCGCTGCACGCCGGGTACCGGGAGACGGTCGTCGAGTAGGCCACGCTCGGGTTGTGGCGGCGCGACAAGGCGCAGTCCGCGCGGCAGATGCTCTTCCCCGGCCAGCGCGTGGTGATGTGATCGGCCATCGCGGCGATCGTGGCCGGCCTGGTCCTGGCCCCGCGGACGACCCTGATCACCCTGCTGGCGATCGTCTCGCTCGCGTTCCTGGTCAGCGTCGTGTTCAAGTTCGTCGTCTGCATGGTGGGCGTGCGGCAGGAGAACCACGTCCAGGTGACCGACGAGGAGGTGGCCGCGCTCGACCCGGCCGACCTGCCCGTCTACACGGTGCTGGTGCCGGTGTTCCGCGAGGCCAACATCGTCGCGCAGCTGATCGGAAACCTGGGCGGGCTGGACTACCCGGCCGAGAAGCTCGAGATCCTGCTGCTGCTCGAGGAGAGTGACACCGAGACGATCGAGGCGGCCAAGGCGGCGGACCCGCCGAAGAAGGCCGTGGTCGCGTTCCGCCGCGGCGGTGACCGGCTGGTGTGCGTGCAGGCCGCGCTCAACTACTGGAGCGCCACCGACAACTGGCTGACCAGGATGTTCACCACCGAGTACTCCTTCTGGTTCGACTACATGCTGCCCGGGCTGGACCGGCTGCGGCTGCCGATCCCGCTGGGCGGCACGTCGAACCACTTCCGCACCGCGGCGCTGCGGGCCCTCGGCGGCTGGGACCCGTTCAACGTCACCGAGGACGCCGACCTCGGGATCCGCGCGGTCGCGCTGGGCAGCACCGCGGGCGTCGTCAACTCGACGACCTTCGAGGAGGCCAACCGCACGCCGGGCAACTGGGTGCGGCAGCGGTCGCGGTGGATCAAGGGCTACCTGCAGACGCTGCTGGTGCACCTGCGCCACCCGCTGCAGCTGGTGCGCACGGCCGGGCTGCGGCAGACGCTGGCCTTCGCGCTGCTCATCGGCGGCACGCCGGTGACCTTCCTGTTCACCCCGCCGCTGTAGCTGCTGTTCGTCGTGTCGCTGCTGCTACCGCCGGCGGTGCTCGACGGTCTGTTCCCCGGCCGGGTGCTGTGGGTCAGCCTGTTCAACCTCGTCATCGGCAACGGGCTGATGATCTACGTGTCGATGATGGGCGCGTTCAAGCGCCGCCGGTACTCGCTCGTGCTCTGGGCGCTGCTCAACCCCGTCCACTGGATCCTGCACTCGATCGCCTCGTACAAGGCCGTCCGGCAGCTGATCACCAAGCCCCACTACTGGGAGAAGACCCTCCATGGCCTCACTCACGCTGCCGACGGCCTTCCCGACGACGGTCGCGCGGCGCCGGCGCCGGCCTGAGGACGGCTGGGCCCGCTGGGGCGTCCGGCTGGCGCTCTCGGCGCTGCTCGTCGCGCTCGGCGTGTGGGCCGGCCTGCGCGGGTTCGTCTCCACCACGAACCACACGAACCCCTGCAGTGCCACGGCCAGCAGCGACAGCGCCGCGATGCCGGACACCGACTGGCTCGCCGCGTACGCCACCGCGCGCACCGCGAACACCGGCAGGATCAGGCCCAGGACCGTCGGCAGGTCGAAGCCGCGGCGCAGCAGCTGCTCGCCCGTCAGGTGCAGGGTGACCCCGGCGAACAGCGCCGCGACCCGCTACAACTAACGGCTGCCGGCCGGGACGTCGACGAACGCGGCCGTGTCGTAGTACGTGCGCAGGCTGGTGATCTTGTCGCCGTCGAAGGTCACGAAGGTCGAGCCCTCCTAGCGGAAGTCGTGGCCGTTCGGCCGGGTGCCGGTGCTCTGCCACTCCAGCGCGGCCTCGTCGTCGCTCTCGACGAGGTTGGTGAACTGGGTCCGGACCTCGCCGAACTGCGCGCGGTACTGCTCCCAGAACTCGCGCGTCTCGCCGCGGCGCGGGCCCTCGCCGTCGAGCCGGAAGAGCTCGGCGTCGTCGGCGAAGAGACCGGTGAGGTCGTCGACGTCGTTGTCCTGCTCGGACTTGCGCAACGCCGCGACGAACCTGCGCGTGAGGTCGTGGCGGATGTGGTTGTCCTCCTCCATGCCCCCCGGCTACCCGCGCGGCCCCGCCCCAATCAGCGGGCTCGTCGACTCGAGGATCAGGTCCAGCTCGTCGAGCGGGCGGCCGGGCGGGAGGACGATCGTGGGCTCGTCGACGCCGGCCTCGTACCAACGCGCGAGCAGGGCCCGGGCCGCCGCCGGCTCGCCCCACAGCACCAGCTCGTCGAGCAGCATCCCGGCCGAATCGGGGACGATCGTCGTCCCGGGCGACGGGTTCGCGGCCAGGACGTCGTCGACGAGACCGCCGAGGCCGAGCCGGCGCAGCATGGCCGCGTACAGGGGGCCCATCGAGGTCAGGTAGAAGCCGACCCACCACGAGGCGATCCCGCGGGCGTGGGTCGGGTCGTCCGAGATCGCGGTGGGCAGGCCGGGGTTCACCGCCGGGCGCGGTCGTTCCGCCGCAGCGGCTCCCTCCTCGAGCGGGGCCGCGGCCGCTTTGAGGCCCGAGCGGGGCACGAGGAAGGGCGACCAGGCATCGCCGAGCTCGCCGGCCAACCGGGTCGACGCCGTGCCCAGGGCTGCGACGTCGATCGGGACGCGGTGCGGCGGGCGGGCCGCCAGGCGCAGGCCGCGGGCCCCGGGCAGCGGCTGGGCGCGCTCGCCGTCGAGCAGCCGGCGGATCTCGCGGACGGTGCGGCCGAGCGCCGCCGCCGGTTCCCGGAAGCCGCGGCCGTGCAGGCCCTCGGCCAGCGCCGGGCTGCCCGCCCCGAGACCCAGGCGGAACCGGCCGCCGGACACCTCGTCGAGCGTCGCGGCGGCCATCGCGAGCTGGGCGGGCGTGCGTCCGAGGACGTTGACGACGCTCGTGGCCAGGCCGATACGTGAGGTCCGCAGGGCGATCTCGGTGAGCAGCACGAACGCGTCGTGACCCCAGCCCTCGGCGAGCGAGACCCGCGAGAAGCCCAGCTCCTCGGCACGGGTCGCCACGTGCAGCAGCACCTCGCGGCGTGTCTCCAGCGGCGTCATGCCGACGGCGAGCGGTCGGTCCACGGCACCTCCTCCGGTCCGGAGGGGCAGAGCAGCCGGGGACTGCGGGTGATACGCCCGGCTCAGCCCTGCTGCAGCGCGGTCATCATCGCCTCGACGGCGATCCGTGGCTTGACGTTGAGCTCGAGGGCCTCGCGGCAGGCGAGGACGGCCTCCAGCCGGCGCAGCGTGGACTCGGGCCTCCACTCGCGGGCGGCCTGGCGGATGTCCGCCTCGCGGTCCGGGTTGCCGAGCGCCACGGCCGCGGCCGTGCCGGCGACCAGCACGTCCCGGTAGAAGCCGGCCAGGTCGACGAGCGCACGATCCAGCGCATCGCGCTGGGTGCGGGTGTTGCGGGACTTCTGGCGACGCTCCAGCTCGCGCTCGGCGGCCTTGGCGCCGCGGGCGGCCGCGGCCACTCCCTTGCCGGTGCCGCCGGCGCCCATCGCGACGGCGAGCTCCTCGCGCTCGACCGCGTCCCGGGCGCCGCTCATGTCCGCCGCCTCGGCCTCGGCGGAGCGGACGAGCGCGTCGGCGAAGGCGAACGCGTCCCCGAGGTGGCGCAGCCGCATCGGGACGCCGAGGATCCGCTCGCGCCGCTCCCGCGCTTCCGCGTCCCGGGCGAGCCGCCGGGCCCGGCCGACGTGTCCGCCGGAGACCGACGCGGCCCATCGCGCCTGCTCGGGCTCGATCCCGTCCCGCTCCACGAGCACCTCGGCGATCGCCGCCGGCACCGGCGTCCGCAGCGCGACGACGCGGCACCGGGAGCGGATCGTGATCGGCACGTCCTCGGGGTGGTCCGACGGCGCGCAGAGCAGGAACACGGTCTGGTCCGCCGGCTCCTCCACCGCCTTGAGCAGCGCGTTCGCCGCGCCCTCGGTGAGCCGGTCGGCGTCGGTGATGATCAGGATCTGCCAGGCGCCGGTGGACGGGCGGCGGGCGGCGAGCTGCACGAGGTTGCGCATCTCCGCGACCGAGATCGACAGCCCCTCGGGCACGACCTCCCGGACGTCCGCATGGGTCCCCGCGAGCACGGTGTGGCAGGCCTGGCACTCGCCGCAGCCGCCCGTGGGGCACTGCAGCGCGGCGGCGAAGGCGCGCGCGGCGTTGGAGCGCCCGGACCCGGGCGGACCGGTGAACAGCCAGGCGTGGGTCATCGCCGACGGCGTGGACGCGGCGGTGCTCAGCTCCTCGACCGCGGCGGGCTGCCCGACGACGTCCCGCCAGACCCGCGAGCTCATGGCTCGACCGCGGGCCGGGGGATGTCGGCGGGCTGCTCGGGGGCCTCCGGCAGCGACGGGCCGACGCCGGTCAGGATCCGCTCGGCGACCTCGTCCGGCGCCCCGTCGGCGTCGACCACGACGTACCGCTGGGGCTCGGCCGCGACCAGCCCGGCCAGCAGCCGTTGCACGCGGACGTGCTCCTCACCGGCGACCCCACCGGACTCGGCGCTCGCGCCCTCGCGGTCGAGCAGGACGGTGATGTCGGGCCGGAGGCGGCCGGTGGCCCAGGCGGCGAGACGCTCCAGCTCGCCGCGCTCGAGCTCGGCGTCCATCCGGTCCGCCGCGACACCGAAGTGGGCGATCGGACTGGCCATGAACCGGTCCATGACGACGACCGCGCCCTCGTCGAGCGCCGGGCGGATCACCCGCTCGACCAGGTCGGCCCGGACCGCGGCCGCGGCGAGGGCCTTCGCCCGCGCCCCGGACAGGTGGGCCTCGCGGGTGGCGGCGGCCCAGCGCAGCTCGTCCCGCTCCCCGTCATCGGGCTCCACGACGACGTGACCCCGCTCGCGCAGCGCCCGCGCCAGCCGTTCGGCCTGGTCGGCGGCCTCCGCGGGGGTGGCGCCCTCGACCGCGACCAGGGTGCCGGAGCCGCGGCGGACCTCGCCCTGACGCAGCGCCGAGACGAGATCACCCAGCAGCGGCTCGAGCCGGCGCTCGTCCATCTGCCGGTAGGCCAGGGTGCCGACGACCGCGGCGACGAGGCCACCGCCGGCCAGCACGAACCGCGTGCCGTCGACCGTGAAGTGCGCGCCGAAGAGGTCGACCGACCGCGTGCTGACCAGCCCGACCAGGACCGGGACCAGCGACATCGAGCCGAGCAGCACCAGCCGCACCAGGGACTGGACGAACGCGACGATCCGGCCGCGGATGTCGTCCGACACCTGGGAGCCGATGATCGTGAGCCCGGTGAGGAAGGCGATGCCCGCGAACCCGCCGACGAGCGCGACGGCGAGGATCGCCATGAACAGGTGCCCGGACACCGCGACCACGATGAGCGCGACGCCCGCGCCGACGATCGCCGTGCCGAACAGCCGGTTGTGCGGGAGCCGGTGCGCGAGCCGGGGCGCCACCGCCATGCCGAGCGCCAGGCCGACGAACACCGCGGTGAACAGGACCGAGTAGGCCGCGTCGCCACCGCCGAGGCTGGCTGCGTAGAGCTTGGCCGACGCGATCACCGCTCCGCCGGCGGCGAAGGCGCCGATGATGCCGAGCACCAGGCCGCGGATCAGCGGCGTCGTGGCGACGTAGGCGAAGCCCTCGCGGAGCAGGGTCATCAGGCCGGGCTGCTCCTCGCCCTCCCGCGGCCCCGAGCGGCCGGAGATCTCCTTGATCCCGAACCAGACGACCGTGGCGGAGAGCAGGAAGGCGCACCCGTCGAGCACCAGGGCGATGTAGACCGTGGTCAGCCCGTCCTGGCCCGGGAGCAGGTGCCCGATGCTGGAGATCACCGTGAACAGGCCGGACGCGATCAGCACCGAGATGCCGTAGGTGAGGACGAGGCCGAGCTGGTTCGCCGTCTCCACCTGGTCCTTGCGACGGAGCAGGTTCGGGACCGACGCGTCCTTCGCCGGGATCCAGAACATCGCGCACAGCTCGATCAGGAAGGTGGCCGCGAACAGCCACCACAGCGAGCCGACGATCGGGATCGAGACGAACAGGCAGAACCGCAGCACGTCGCACGTCACCATCACGCGGCGCCGGTCGAAGCGGTCCGCCAGGGCGCCGGCGATCGGGCCGAGCAGCAGCGCGGGCAGCAGCTTCGTGGCGACCACGCCGCCGAGCGCGAAGCTCTGCGCCGCGTAGCCACTGGTCAGCTGGGTGGCCAGGGACGTCAGCGCCAGCAGGCTCAGCCACTCGCCGGTGGCGGTGAAGGCCGTGACGGTCCAGAGCCTGCGGAACGCCGGGATGGCCAGGACGCTGCGCACGCGGTGCGCGGTGGGCGCCGGGTTGGCCGTACCCGTCAGACCGCCGGGAACGCTCTCCGAGCCGATCGCGGGTCACCTCCCTCGCGTGCGACGCCCGCCGATCCTCGCTCGACCGGGCTGGTCGACGGCGGGCCGCGCGGGAGCGGGGCCGGCCCCTGTCGTCGTCCTCAGGGTAGACGGGCGCACCGACAGGACGGCGCGGGCTCCGCGCGGCCGGTCTCAGGAGTTCATCAGCGCGACGATCAACTGGACCAGGATGAGCAGGTAGATACCCACGAAGACGAGGGTGAAAGCGCGGGACCCGACGCGCCCGCGAAGCCGCCGCGACAGCCCGACGATGTGCGGGTCGGGGCGGACGGGCGGGCGGTGCTCGATCCCGTCGATCACGGCGCCCCGGCGGCGGTCGCGGGGTGGGGCGGGCGGGGCCGTCGGCGAGCGGGCGAACGCGCGGAACAGGAGCGGGTCGACCAGCGGCGCCGGCTCGGGGTCCGGGGTGGCCCGGCCCAGGTCGAGGGCGTGCGCCTCCGCCGGGACGGGGGGCGGGCCGGGGACGGGGAGGCGGAGCGGGGGTGGTTGCGGCTCGGCGGGCTCAGCGGGCTCGAGGGGCTCGCCGCGCCCGGAATGTTCGGGGTGCTCGGCAGGGGTGGCCGGCTCCGACCGCTCGGGGGGCTCGGGCTCCTCGAAGGCCGATTCGGGCTCGTCCCGGGCAGGAGTCGCGGGGTCGGCGGGGGCCGTGCGGGTGGGGCGGCGGCGGCCCGTCTGCCAGGGCGTGTCCGGCGCGGTGCGCTGCTCGGGGGCGGCCGGCCCGCGGAGGAAGGGGAGCAGGCCGACCCACCGGACGAGCACGTCGGCGCGGTGGACGTCGGCCATGGGCGCCGATCGTAGAGCCGATCGAGCGATCACACCCGCTGCCGCAACGGCGCGTCACGGACGCACTGTGGATCCGCAACGCGGATTCCGACCGACTGAAAGCGCATTATGGTTCCATAACGCGCGATTCAGTCAGCCCGGCGCACGTTGTGGAACCAGAGTGCGGCCGCTCGTCACCCGTTGTCGCCGCCGTTGTCCCCGCCGTCGTCGGGGCGGTCGCCCTCCTGCGGCGGCTGGCCCTCCTGGCCCGGCGGCCCGGGCTGCCCCGGCGCCTGGCCCTCGGGCGCGGCAGGCGGGGCGGGCACGGTCCCGCTGCTGACCTGCAGTGTGATCTGCTCGCCCGGCAGCGCGGTGCCGCGCGGGCTCTGCCCGACGACCGTGCCGCGCGCCGCGAGGTTGTCGACGGTCCGCGTGGTGACCGTCCAGCCCGCCCGCTCGAGGATCGCGCGCGCGTCGTTCTGACCGCGGCCCACGACGTCGGGCACCCGGCTCTCCGCGCCGCCCGTCAGATACCGGTCGTCCGTGGGCGGCAGCGGGATCACCGGCGTGCCGTCGACCATGGGCTTGACCGCGCCGAACCAGGTCTCCGCCGGCGTCTTGCCGCCGAAGATGTTGCCGCTGCGGCACGCGAAGGGGGAGCCGGCGCCGTCGCACAGCGGCCGGGGCGCGTTGGAGTTGTCGAAGGTGATCACCGAGCCGGACAGGTTCGGCAGGATCCCGACGAACGCCGCGGACTTGTGCTGCTGCGTGGTGCCGGTCTTGCCGCCCATCGGCCGGTTCCAGCCGAGCTGCCGGGCGGCGGCGGCCGAGGTGCCGTTGAGGTCGTCGTGGCTCAGGCCGGTGAACAGGGTGTTGGCCAGGCCCGGCTCGATGACCTGCTCGCACGGCGCCTCGGTGATCGACACCGGGTTGCCGGCGGCGTCGGTGACCGAGTCGATCGGGCTGGGCGGGCACCACTTGCCGGAGCTGGCGATGGTGGCGCCGACGTTGGCGAGCTCGAGCACGCTCGTCGGTGTGACGCCCAGGGTGAACGACGCCTGCCGCTGCGCCTTCGTCACCTCGGCGATCGAGCGGTCGGTCCGACGGCCGGTGGCCGGGTCGACGAAGGGGGTCGTGGCCAGGGACTTCATGCCCATCCGGACCGCCATGTCGACGACGTCCGGGACCCCGGTGAACTCCTCGAGCTTGATGAACGCGGTGTTCGGCGAGGTGGCGAGGGCGTCCTGCAGGGACATCCGCTCCGGGTAGTTGCCCGCGTTGGCGACGGGGATCGGCCGGCCGCCGCCGTCGAGGTAGATCGGCGACGCGTAGCCGCTCGGCGGGACCGACATCTGATAGTTGATGCCGAGACCCTTCTCCAGCGCGGTCGCCGCGGTGAAGATCTTGTAGACCGAGCCGGCGCCCAGGTTGACCGGCTCGTAGGGCAGGCCGTAGCTGGTCTGCAGCGCGTCGGCGTCGAGGCCGAAGGTCCGGCTGGAGGCCATCGCGAGGACCTTGTGCTTGTCCTGCCCCGGCTCGACCAGGGACATCACGTTGGCGACGTTGGGCTGGGTCGGCGGGACCTCGGCGTCGAGCGACGCCTTGACCTTGGCGAGCTTGTCCCGGTCCAGGGTGGTCTTGATCGTGTAGCCGCCGCGGCCGATCTGCTCGGCGGAGAAGCCGGCCTCGGTCAGATACTGGGTGACGTACTTGCAGAAGAAGCCGGCGTCGCCGGCGCCGATGCAGCCGTTGGGCCGGGTGTTGAGCGGGCTGACGATCCCGAGTCCCTCGGCCGAGGCGGAGCGGGCCTGGGACTCGTCGATCATCCCCTGGTCGCGCATCTGGGCGATGACGACGTTGCGCCGGTCGAGCGCCGCCTGCGGGTTCTGCACCGGGTCGGTCGCCGCGGTGCTGCGCACCATGCCCGCGAGCAGCGCGGACTGGGCGACGGTCAGGTTCTTGGCGCTGGTGTTGAAGTACGTGCGGGCGGCGCTCTCGATGCCGTAGGCCCCGTTGCCCCAGAACACGATGTTCAGGTAGCGGGTGAGGATCTCCTCCTTGCTCAGCTGGCGCTCCAGCTGCAGGGCGATCCGCGCCTCCTTGAGCTTGCGCGCCGGCGTCTGCTCGGTGGCCTTGAGCCGCTCCGCCTCGGTCTGCGCCTCGACGTAGAGCGTGTAGTTCTTGACGTACTGCTGGGTCAGGGTGGACGCGCCCTGCACGACGTCGCCCGACGCCGAGTTCGCGATCACCGCGCGGATGGTGCCCTGCCAGTCGACGCCCTGGTGCTCGTAGAAGCGGCGGTCCTCGATCGCGACCATCGCGGCCTTCATCGCGGGCGAGATCTCGTCCGCGGTGACCTGCGTGCGGTTCTGGTCGAAGATGTAGGCGATCGGCTGGCCGGTGTTGTCCGTCAGCGTCGTGGCCAGCGGCAGGCCGCCCTCGACCAGGCTGCTCGACGTGGAGTTGACGCTGTCCCCCGCGTCGTTGCTGACCAGCCCGACACCCGCGACGAACGGGAACGCCATTCCCGCCGTGACGACGCCGGCGAGCACGCAGAGGCCCAGCAGCAGGCCGATCGGCCGGGCCAGGTGACGGGGAGGAGCCACGGTCGGGAAGCGTAACCGGCCCGGCGTCACCCTTCTGTCAGGTTGAGTAGTTCTGCGTGGTGTCGGGCGGAACCGGACGCTCGCAGAATCCGTCCCAGTTGCCGAACGCGGGCCGAGCGGGCCCGCCCGGGGCGGAGGAGACGATGGTGGACGCACGTGCCGCGAGCAGGTGGAACTGGCGGATCGCCGCCCGTTGCCGCACCGCCGACGCCGAGGAGCTGTTCGTGCGGGGCGCCGAGCAGCGGCGGGCGCGACAGTTCTGCGCGACGTGCCCCGTCCGCATGGAGTGCCTGGCCCACGCGCTCGACGAGCGGGTGGAGTTCGGGGTGTGGGGCGGGACGACCGAGCGGGAGCGGCGGGCCCTGCTGCGCTCGCGGCCCGGGGTGCGGTCGTGGGCGGAGCTGCTGCGGGCGGCACGGGCGGAGCACTACGCGGGTGAGGTGTCGACCGGGTCGGCCGGGTCCGCCGGGTCGGCCGGGTCCGGCCTGTCGGCTGCAGAGGAGTCGGCGATCGCCATGGCGGACCTGCTGCCGTCACCCGACCGGAGGACGGCATGCTGAGCGCGCGAAGTACCGTGGTCGGGCCCGCACGACCCAGCCCGGAGGACGACCGTGATCTCGACCGGTGGGGTGGACTTCGTCGCGGGCCTGTACCGCCGCTACGCCGCCGACCTGGTCGGGGTGGTCGCGCAGCAGCGGGCGCTGGCGGCCGACGGCCGGGTCCGTCCGGGGCTCGACGACCTCGAGGCCGAGATCACCTACCTGCTCCTGCGGCAGCTGCGCCCGGAGCACGTCGTGGAGATCGGCACCTGCCGCGGCTGGACCACGTCATGGCTGCTCAGCGCGCTGCGGGACAACGGGTGCGGGCGCCTGGTCTCCTTCCGGCGGACCCGCCGCCCGTCGGCCGTGCCGCCGGAGCTGGCCGAGGACCGGTGGACCGTCCACACCGGCGACGTCCGGGCGCGGCTCGAGGCGCTGCCGGAGACGACCGACTTCCTGCTGCTCGACGCGGCGCACACCGCCCGGTTCGGGCGCTGGTACGTGCGGACGGTGTTCCCGCGGCTGGCGTCGGGCACGCCGGTCGGGGTGCACGAGGTGTACCGGGGCCGGTCGGCGTGGGTGGGGCGCGAGGGCGGCGTGGTGCTCGACTGGCTCGCCGAGCGGGACGTCCCCCACTTCACGGTCGCGCCGCGCCGGGTGCCGCAGACCTTCGCCGCACTCCTCGACCTGCGCCGGGAGCTGGGCGTCGAGGGGGCGCGCGGGACGAGCGTCAACCCGATGATCTGGTTCGAGATGCCGTAGGCCGATCGGTGGGTGGCGCGGCGGGGCAGGTGTGGCCGCCCGGGAACCGGTCATTCCCTCCGCAGACGGAAGGGGTGTGCCATGGCCGATCCGCAGGAAGACGACCGTCCGGTCGTCGACGGCACCCGCGCGACGCCGGAGGAGCTGCGCGCCGAGGTCGAGCGCCTGACCGACGAGCGCCGGCAGGAGGCCGACGAGCTGCGCGAGGACATCGGCGCGACCGTGCACGAGTTGGCGGGGCGCCTCGACGTGCCCGCCCGCACCAAGGCCCGCCTGCGTTCCGTCCCGACGGCCGCCTGGGCCGGGGTCGCTGGTGCGGCAGCCTTCGCCGCCGGGCTGGTCGTCCTGCTCAAGGCCCGCCGCACCGCGCCGAGACGCCGCCCGAAGCGCCGTCGCCGGTGAAGCCCGCTCGTGAGTGGCGATAGTCGCCAAGTCGACGATCCGCCCACACCGGGGGACCAGATCATGGTCCCCCTTCGCGGCGGGGGGGGCGGGAGCGCGCCGACCGCGCCCACTCGCGCGCCCA
>NZ_JBEZDN010000004.1:49340-105860 GCF_040648315.1 Pseudonocardia sp. NPDC049154 | reverse complement strand
CCTCCCCCCCGCCCTCGGCCGGTCGGCGGGTGCCCCCCGCTTGTTGTTGTTCTTAGCCCACGGGCCCTATACCCCCACTCACGGGGTCACCTGAGCTGGTGCACCGTGCCGGCGGAGGTGGGCGGGAGCTCGTCCTCCGCGGCCAGTCGCTCGCCGACCTCGCGCAGGCCCTCGAGGTCGCTGATGTCGCCGGCGACCGCGGGCACCCGCACGACCGGGACGGTCGGGTGGGCACCGGAGAAGCGGGCGAGCAGGCGCTCCTCGCGCTCGGCGAGGTCCACCCGGTCCGCATGCAGCCGCAGCACCGCGCCGGCCAGTCGGGACGAGCCGGCGTTCTCCGCGGCGGTGCGTGCCCGGGCGGCCGACAACGGCGCCAGTACCGGGTGGGTCCGGTTGAGGAGGAGCCCGGCCAGCGGCATCTCCTCGCCCGCCAGCCGGTCGACGAAGTAGGCGGCCTCCCGCAGGGCGTCGGGCTCGGGGGCGGCGACGACCACGAACGACGTGCCGGGCGAGCGCAGCAGCTCGTAGGTCTTCGTCGCTCGCTCGCGGAACCCGCCGAACATGGTGTCGAAGGCCTGCACGAACGCCGAGGCGTCGGCCAGCAGCTGGCCGCCCAGGATCGTCGAGACGGCCTTCGCGAACAGCCCGAACCCCGCCCCGACGATCTTCCGCAGGCCCCGGCCGCCGGCCCGCGCCGGCGAGCTGAGCAGCCGGATCATGCGGCCGTCGAGGAAGGTCGACATGCGCTGCGGGGCGTCGAGGAAGTCCAGCGCCGACCGCGAGGGCGGGGTGTCGACCACGATCAGGTCCCACTCGCCGCGGGCGCAGAGCTGCCCCAGCTTCTCCATCGCCATGTACTCCTGCGTGCCGGAGAACGAGCTGGCGATCGTCTGGTAGAAGGGATTCGCGATGATCTTCTCGGCCCGGTCCGCGGTCGAGTGCGCGTACACCATCTCGTCGAAGGTGCGGCGCATGTCGAGCATCATCGCCTGCAGCGAGCCGCCCTTCGCGGAGCCGTCGAGGCCCGGGACGGTGCCCGGCTCGTTGCTCAGCTCGTCCAGCCCGAGGGCCTGGGCCAGCCGTTTCGCCGGGTCGATCGTGAGCACCACGACGGTGCGGCCGCGCTCGGCCGCGCGCAGGGCGAGGGCGGCGGCCGTGGTCGTCTTGCCGACGCCGCCGGAGCCGCAGCAGACGAGGATCCGGGTGTCCGGGTCGTCGATCAGGGCGTCGGCGTCGAGCACGGGCGGGGCGGCCGGGCTCATCGGCGCACCCCCTGCTCGCACAGGTGCTCGGCCAGCTCGTAGAGCGCGCCGAGATCGACCCCGCCGAGCAGCTGCGGCAGCTCCAGGCGCGCGATGTCCCCGCTCTCCCTGGTCAGCCGGTCCTCGGCGGCCGCCTCCGCGGCGACCCGGACGGCGTGCTCGACGGTCTCGGCCACCAGCCCGTCGATCACCTCCGGCGGGAGATCGAGGCCGGCGGTGGCGAGCCCGGTGCGGACGCGCCCGGCGTCGACCCGGCCGTGCGCGGCCGAGGCCACCGAGCGGTCCGGCAGCCACTGCTCCCGCACCCGGTTGACGACGATCGAGCCGACCCGCAGGTCCGCGGCCCGCAGCTCACGCACGGCGTCGAGCGTCTCGGTCACCGGCAGGTCCTCCAACAGCGTGACCAGGTGGACCATCGTGCGGTCCGAGTGCAGCAGCTCGACCACGCCCTCGGCCTGGCTGTGGATGGGACCGGTGCGGGCGAGCTCGGCCATCGCGCGGGTGACGTCGAGGAACGTCACCAGGCGGCCGGTGGGCGGGGCGTCGAGCACGACGGCGTCGTAGACCGGCTTCCCGTTCTCCCGTCGCGAGACCGTCTCCTTGACCTTGCCGGTGAGCAGCACGTCCCGCAGGCCCGGCGCGAGGGTGGTGGCGAACTCGACCGCGCCCATCCGGCGCAGGGTCCGGCCGGCCACGCCCAGCTTGTAGAACATCTCGAAGTACTCGAGCAGCGCGGCCTCGGCGTCGACGGCGAGCGCGCGGACCTCGCCGCCGCCCGGCGCAACGGCGATCCGGCGCTCCTCGTAGGGCAGCGGGGCGGTGTCGAAGACCTGGGCGATGCCCTGCCGGCCCTCGACCTCCACGAGCAGGGTCCGGCGGCCGCGCGAGGCGAGCGCCAGGGCGAGCGCCGCCGCGACCGTCGTCTTCCCCGTCCCGCCCTTGCCCGAGACCACGTGCAGTCGGGCCGCCCACGGATCGGCGGCCCCGGCGGATGACGTCACGCCACCAGCGTACGGAGCGGTGCGGCGAGCGGCCCGTTCGACCGGACCGGTCTCCGTGCCCGCTTCCCGCCGATCCGTCCGGGGACGCCCGCTCGTCGCAGACCGGGCCGTCCGACCCGCTACCGGGTGACGGCGCCGGGCTACAGTCCCGGCCCATGACCTCCCCGGCCGTCACCAGGTGGGAATACCTGAACGCCCCGCTGCTGATCCACAACACCAAGGCGATCCTCGACAACTTCGGCCGGGACGGCTGGGAGCTGGTCTCGGTCGTCCCCGGTGCCACGCCGGAGAACCTGATCGCGTTCTTCAAGCGCCCGGTGCAGCAGTCGTGACCACTCCCACACAGCGGCTGGCCGAGCTGGGTCTCGAGCTGCCGACCGTGGCCGCGCCCGCCGGCTCGTACATCCCGGCCAAGGCCTCGGGCTCGCTCGTCTTCACCGCCGGCCAGGTGCCCTTCGTCGACGGCAAGCTCCCGCAGACCGGCAAGGTCGGCGCCGAGGTCACCGCCGAGGAGGCGAAGGACCTCGCCCGGATCTGCGCGCTGAACGCGCTCGCCGCCGTCGACGCGCTCGTCGGGCTGGACAACGTCAAGGGCGTGGTCAAGGTCGTCGGGTTCGTGGCGTCCGCCCCCGGGTTCGGCGGGCAGCCGGGCGTGGTCAACGGCGCGTCGGACCTGCTCGCCGCGGTGTTCGGCGACTCGGGTGCGCACGCCCGGTCCGCCGTCGGCGTCGCCGAGCTGCCGATCGGCGCCCCGGTGGAGGTCGAGCTGATCGTCGAGGTCGCGTAGTGGAGGCGGCAGCGGCCCACGAGCTGCTCGTCCGGCTCGCCGGACGGCTGCCCGACGACGTCCTCTGGCGGCTGCGGGACTGGCTCGCCGCCGGTGCCGCGGCGCCGGTCGGTGCGCTGCTGCCGCGCGCCCTGCTGCGCAACCGCGTCGGGATCACCGACGCCGAACGCACCCTGCTCGCCGCCACGGCGGGCGAGAACCGCCTGGTCGACGCCGTCCTCCCGCTGCACACGCCGGACGCTCCCCATCCGGCGTTCGCGGCGGGCCCGGAACTGCCCGATCTCGCCGTGCTGGGCGCGCTGGCCGTCGTCGCCGGGCACCGGGGCACGCAGGAGCTGCGGCACGCGCGGCGCGGCCGGCACGGCGAACAACGGGTGCTCCTCGTCCTGGGCGCCGAGCGCGCCTGGGAGCTGACCGGCACCCTGCAACGGCTGCTGCGGGTGCACGGCGACCGGACGCCGTGCGTCGAGGTGCTCCCCGACGGGCTGGAGCCGCCCGTCTACCACCAGGCCGCCATCGTCGGGTCCCGCCCCGTGTGGGTGCGGCCCGGCGCCGAGACCGAGTCCGCGACGCCGGCGACCTCCGGCGCGAGCTGACCGAAAGAAGGAGGGCCCGATGACGGCCCCACCTGCCCCGAGCACGCACCACCTGCTGCTGGCCCTGGCCGGCCGCGTCGACGACGACCTGCTGGCCACCGCCCGCGAGCTCGTCGCGATCGGCGAGGAGCCGCAGGCGCTGGAGATCCTCGTCGCGACCCTGGTCGCCGACCGCACCGCGCTCCCCGCCCCGCTGCGGTCCGAGGTCGTGGAGCTGTCGCGCCGACGCGCGGTCGAGTTCGACGTCGACGGCCTCCTCGCCCCCGGCGTCGGCTCGCTCGACGGCACCCGGCACGTCTTCGGCGCCGGGCCGGCCGGCGCGGACGAGCGGCTCGCGGAGCTGATCACCTCCCCGCCCCCCGGCTCGACGGTGCGGGTGACGTGGCGGTTGACGCCCGCGGGTGCCGCGCCGGGGCCGGTGCCGCACCCGGTGGTGCTGGTGGAGCTGTCCGGGCCGGGGATCGCGCCCGAGGTCGTGTCGTACCGGCTCGGGGCGCACCTGACGCGGTCCGGCCTGCCGGCGTCGGTGGAGGCGTACACGCCCGCCGACGCGCTCCCGGCGTACCAGCGTGCGGCGCTGGAGCGGGCGCGGGAGATCGGTGGGGGGCGGGTCGGTGGGCCGGTTCCCTTCGGCGGTGCTGCGGCTCCGTTCGGGGCCGGTCATGGGGCGGCTCACGGGGTGCCGGGTCAGGGGGCGGCAGCTCACGGGGCCGGTCGCAGCGGGAGCGGGCCGGCTGTTCACGGCGGCTCGGGGCCGTGCGGTGAGTCCGCTGCTCGGGGCGGCGGTGTGGCTGCTCACGGCGGAGCAGCCGCCCATAGCGGAGCGCCTGCTCACGGCGGAGCACCTGCTCACGGCGGTGCGGCCGCCCAAAGCGGTGCGGCTGCCCAGGGCGGTGCGGCTGCCGGGGCCGAGGACGGCGCTCACCGCAGTGCGGGTGCCGTCGACGAGGCGGGCGTCCAGCACGGTGCCGGCGTCGGGATCGGTGGTCGGCGGGCAACGGGTGACCTCGCTGTGCCCGCGAAATCGGCTCCTGCGGGCGCTTCGGGTGGATCCCGCTTCGACGGCTCTGCGGCCGGCGGCCCCGCGACCGGCTCAGGTTCCGCGGCGGAGCTCGGCACGGCCACGGCGCTCGGTGCGGCAGGCGGCTCTGCGGCCGCGAGCTTCACAACAGCCGACGAGGCCCCGGAGGTCGCCCCGAACGGGGAAGAGCCGGCGGGCCGTCCCGACGAGGCTCGGCCGACGCACGGTCCGGCGGAGCACGGCCCTCGGCCGTCGCCGTCGCCCCGGCCCGTGTCCGCGGGTCCGGGCACCCTCCCGCCCGTGCCGCGCCCCGTCCTCGGTCAGCCGATGACGACCGCGCAGCCGCCGGCCGCGTTCCAGCCGCTGCGCCCACGCCCGGAAGCCGCCGAGGGCGCGGTCGCCGACGAGCCGGCGCGCCTCCCCGACGCCCCGGCGGAGCGCCCCGGGCCGCGTCCGGTGCCGAGCCCCGGGCCCCGGCCTCACGGCCTCCGACCCGGCGCCGTCGAGCGGGCCGGTCCGCAGGACGAGCCGCGGACCACCCCCTTCGAGCGCACCCGGGCGCCCGGGTCCCGCCGGTCCGGCCCCACGCTCAGCGTGGTGCCGCCCGCGCCGGGGCACGAGCCGCCGAGCGGGCCGCGCCAGGCGCCCGTCACGCGTCCGACGCCGGTCGTGCGCGCCGACGAGGAGTCGCTCCCGACCCCGGTCGAGCCCTGGCCGGCGTCCCGCGGGGAGGAGACCGAGGAGGCGGACCCGCCCGTCCTCGCGTCGATGCGGGACCCGCTGAGCGGTCCGCTGCGCGAGCCGTTGCTCGACGCCCAGCTCGACCGCGCCGAGACCGGCCCCGTGCCGATCGTCGGCCTCACCCCGCCGCAGGGCTCGCCCGTCGACGAGGACACCGCCGAGGCGGAGTCCGACGCCGCCGGGCCGTCGGAAACCCCGGCCCCCGCTCCGACGACCGGGCGGCGCCGCCGCGCCGAGGAGCCCCGGCGGGAGCCGGCGGCGGAGTGGACGCGCGACTGGACCTCCGGTGCCTGGGCCATGCCGACCACCGAGCGTCGCCCCGCCTCCGACCATCCGGCCGCCGGCCGGGCCGTCGCGGGCCACGATGCGGGCCGCACCGCACCGCTCGGGGCGGCCTCGCACGGGTCCGCGGAGACGGACACCACCGACCCGACGGGTCCGGCACAGGACCCGTCGGACCTGCCCGTTTCGCTCGACGACGCGAACGCTGTCGCCTCTGCGGCCGACCGCCCGGCGAGCAGCTCCGACGAGCTCGACCGGACGGTCGACACACCCGGGTTCGGTGTGCACTCGACCCTGCCCAAGCCGCTGAGCAGCGGAAACGGCGCACCCGGGGCCGTCTGCTCGCAGGGCGAGCACCGCACGAGCGAGGCGACCGCGAGCCCCGACGGAACCCGGCACGATGCGCGTGATGCCGACTCGCCCTCCGGCGGCTCTGCGAACGGTGGAGGCCGGCGCCGCGCCGATGCGTCCGCCCGCGCGGGCACCCCGTTCGGCGCGCCGACGGGCTCCGGGGGACGTCGACGTGCCGATCGCACGGCCAGCGCGGCGGACTCTCCGGACTTGGGCGACGACTCGCTCCCCGACAGCCCCCTCCGGATCGACCCGCTCGACCCGCTCGGCGGGGCGAGCAGGGTCTTCGGCCGGGACGACCGCGGCGCGACCGATCGGCCGCCTGCCGGCCGCGAGGCCGCCGACCGTTCGAGCACCCCGTCCAAGACCGGCGACTCGTCGGATCGCGTCGACGAGGCGCTGCGCTCCGCGGACGCGGGCGCCCCCGACCCGTCCCCGCGCGCGGCGGCTTCCGACCCGTCCGCCAGCGACGGCCTTTCCCGCCCGCTCCCCGAGGCTGACGCGCCCGGCGCGCACCCGGACGAGGACACCTCCGGCTCCCGCGCGACCGGCGACCTCGGCTCGCCGCTCGCTCGCGAGGCCCCCGACTCGAACCGGGCCGGAGACGTCTCCAGGTCGGGCTCCACCGGCCTCTTCGGCTCGCCTCTCACCGGCGAGGCAACCGACCCGAACCGGGGCGGGGACACCTCCGGATCGCGCTCCACCGGCAGGTTCGGGTCGCCCCTCGCCGGAGAGGCCCCCGACCCGGACCGGGGCGAGGACACTCTCAGCTCACGCCCGAGCAGCGTCTCCGGCTCGCCCCTCGCCGCTGAGGCCGCCGGATCCAATCAGGGCGGGGTCACCTCCGCCTCGAGCCCGCGTGACCCCTCCGGCCCGCACCTCGGCAGCACAACCGGACCGACCCAGGGCGGCGAGCCCTCCGACTCGCGCCCGACCGGCGCCTTCGGCATGCCCTTCACCGAAGAGGGCCCCGGCCGGAACCGAGGTGGGGACACCTCCGCCTCGAGCCTGCACCTCGGCAGCGCAACCGACCCGACCCAGGGCGGCGCCCCCTACGGCTCACGCCCGGCCGGCGTCGCCGACTCGCCCCTCAAGGGCGAGCTCCCCGGCCCGGACCGGGCCGGGGAAACCCCCGGTTCGCGCCCGACCGGCGTCTTCGACTCGCCCCTCGCCGGCGAGGCCACCGGACCGGACCGGGGCGGGGACACCTCTGCCTCGAGCCCGAGCGACCCCTCGAGCCCGCACCTCGGCAGCGCGAGCGGGCCCGACCGGGGCGGAGACATCCTCGGCTCGCGCCCGACCGGAATCGCCGGTTCGCCCCTCGACGGCGAGAACCCGAGCCCGGGCCGGGGCGGAGCCACCGCCGCGCGTCCGACGGGCACCTCCGGTTCGCCCCTCGAGAGACCCTCCGCGGGCCGCGATGTCGCCGGCTCGCACACCGACGCCACCACCGCCTCGCACTCGAGCGACACGGTGGCGTCGCGCTCGGGCGATACCGCCGGCCCAGCGGATCGGCACCTGGGCGACGCGACCTCCGACGCGCACTCAGGCGCCTCCTCCGCGGACCTGAGCAGCGACGCCCCGGGCTTCCCGCCGAGCGGCGACGCTTCCGGCTCGCGCGCAGAGACGCATGGCTCCCGGTCGGACGGTCCCCTCGAACCAGCCGGGTCCGGCTCTCCCGGCGACCGCCTCGGCTCGCTGCCGGGCGACGGAGCGTCGGACAGCCGGGACACGGGCTCCGGCATCACCGCGACCGGCGACACCCCGGATGACGCCGAGGGCGACGACGCCCCCACCGGGCGCCGCGCGGCCAGGGACGGGGTCCCGACGATCCGTCCGGTGCCTGGTGGCCGTCGTCGCGCCCGGCATCGTCCGGACGACGCGGAGCCCGACCCGTGGGGTTTCGCGACCGACGCCGAGCCCGCGGCGCCCCCGGCTGCTGCGGAGTCCGCGCCGCAGCCCGACGAGGGCCCGCAGGACCGATCGGACGGGCTGCCGCCGCCCCGGCCGGTGCCGCGGACGATCCCGCGCATCCGGCGCACCTCCGAGCAGCCCGTCAGCGGGCTCTTCGGTCCCGGCGAGGTGCCGCCCAGCCGGCCGGACGATCCCTTCGGCACCGGTCCGGGCCCGGCGCGGACCGACGACGAGCCGCACGCCGACGCCGGCCCGGCGCCCGACGAGGCTGTGGAGCAAGAGCCCTCGTCGGAGTCGTACTCCTCGCTCTCCAGCCGCGAGCAGGACCTGCTGCGGCTGCTCCAGCAGGAGCTGGCGGTGCGGGAGTCCGCGCCCGAGCGTCGCAACGGCTCCGGCCCCTACGGCCCGCCGGACCTCGCAGGCTGATCAACAGTGGCGCACGCGTCGAACGGGACGTGAGGGCTGTTTCCGAACCCGAGAACAGCCCTCAGGTCCCGCTCGAACGGGGGTACCGCCAGCCCGCGCTGCCTCAGCAGTAGCGGCCCGACCCTCCCGAGCGAGTTCTGAAGCCCGCTGACAGCGCTGAGAGCTGGTTCGTGTGCAGCTCTCACGTCCCACCTACCCCCGCGCCAGCTCCTCCGCCCGCGCCAGCACCCGCTGCACGTGGAGGCTGCGGGCGGCGGAGTGCGGGCCGTCGACGAGGCCGCCGGCGACCGCGTCGAGCAGCTCGTCGAGGAGGACGGCGTAGGAGGCGGTGGCGTCGGCGGGGCGGTCGGTGAGCACGTGCCGCCCGACCGACCCGAAGGCCGTCACCTCCATCTCGGTGGGGTCGATCGGCAGCGCGAGCGAGAGCATCAGGGTGCTGCGGGCGCCGCCGACGTGCCGCAGGCCGACCTGCCAGAGGTCCGGTGCGCTCGAGTGGGCGAACTCGACGTCGACGACCTCGCCGAGCGCGGCGTCGAGCAGGTCGACCATGTGTGGGCCGATGTCGAGCAGCGCGCCCCGTTCGGCCCGCCACGCCGACGCCGAGTACGGCCCGCCGAGCAGCGCCCCGGAGAGCCAGCGGGCGGTGGCGGTGGTGTCGGCGTCGGCGGGACCGGCCGGGATCCCGGCGAGCCAGGCGCGGACCGGCGGGTGGAAGCGCAGGGTGAACACGGTCGTCGAGCAGACACCGGCCTCGGCGATCGCGGCCGCGGCGCGCTCGGCGGCGGGCAGTGTGTCGGCGAGCGGCTTGTCCAGGATCAGGTGCTTCCCCAGGGCCGCGGCCGAGGGCACCAGCGCGCCCTGCACCGCGGGCGGCACGGCGAAGGCGACGGCGTCGACGGCCTCGAACAGCTCCTCGACCTCGGCGAACGGCGTGCCGCCGTGCAGCGCGGTGATCTCCCGGGCCGGCTCGGGCCGCCGGGTCCAGACGCCCGCGAGCTCCACCCCGGGATGGGCGGCGAGGGCGGGGGCGTGCACGGAGCGGGCCCACGGCCCACCCCCGACGAGTCCGACGCGCAGCTGGTCCACGGCCCCATCCTGCCCGCTCGCCCCGGCGGACCCCCGCCACGCACCCCGCTCCGAGCGCGCTACGGATCCACAACGCGAGCAGAACACCACCTCCAGCGCGCTACGGATCCACAACGCGAGCGAAACACCACCTCCAGCGCGCTATGGATCCATGACGCAGCCCGGTCGATCGGTACCGCGATCAGGGGGGCGTGGCCATCTTCACGACCGTCCCCCGGGGGGCGCCGGGTTAAGGTCCGATCGTGAGCGTCGCCGGTGACAACACGACCGAGAGCGCCGCGCAGCCGAAGCCGGCCGCGACGGTGCTGCTGCTGCGCGACGACCCGGCACCCCCGCCCGGTCGCGCCCCCCTGCAGGTCTTCCTACAGCGCAGGGTGAAGCAGATGGCCTTCGCGGGCGGCATGACCGTGTTCCCGGGCGGCAGCGTCGACCCCTCCGACGTGCCGGACGCCGAGCGCTGGGCCGGCCCCGACCCCACCGAGTGGGCCGAGCTGATCGGCGTGACACCGGAGGTCGCGGGGCAGGCCGTGTCCGCGGCCGTGCGCGAGGTGTTCGAGGAGACCGGCGTGCTGCTGGCGGGCCCGCCCGGCGGCGAGCCCGGCTCCCTCACCGCCCAGGCTCCGCTGTGGCGCAAGCAGCTCACCGAGCACACGCTCTCGTTGGCCCAGGTGCTGGTCGACTCCGGCTACGTGCTGCGCTCGGACCTGCTGCGGACCTGGGCGCACTGGGTCACGCCGCCGCAGGAGGGCCGGCGCTACGACACGATCTTCTTCGTCGCGGGCATGCCGGCCGGTCAGGAGGCCGATGCGCACACGACCGAGGCCGTCGAAGCGACCTGGTGGTACCCCGAGGAGGCGTTGGCGGCGTTCGACGCCGGCGAGATGACGTTGATGCCGCCGACCCTGCTCTCGCTGCGGGACCTGTCCGCCTTCTCGACGACGGCCGAGGCGCTGGCCGGGTGCGCGGGCCGGGACATGACCCCGGTGCACCCCAAGTTCCGCAAGGACGACGCGGGCGTCCGCTACGTCATCCTCCCCGACGGCTCCGAGCACCGCTTCGCGCCCGCGCGGTCGGCGTGACCGCTCCCGCCTACGGCGTCCTGCGGGAGGTCACGCCGCTCGTCTCGGTGCTGCTGCAGAACAACCCCGGCCCGATGACGCTGGAGGGCACCAACACCTGGGTGCTGCGGGCGCCCGGGGTGGAGGAGTGCATCGTCGTCGACCCCGGGGAGGCCGACGACGAGGAACACCTCGAGCGGCTCACGGCGCAAGGCCCCGTGGCCCGGATCCTGCTGACCCACCGGCACCACGACCACTGTGGCGCGGCCCGCCGGCTCGCCGAGCTCACGAAGGCGCCGGTGCAGGCCCTGGACCCGAGCCTCGTGCTGGGGTCCGAGGCCCTGGCCGACGGCGACGTGGTGGCCGCGGCGGGCCTGGAGCTGCGGGTGGTCGCGACGCCCGGGCACACGTCGGACTCGACGTCGTTCCTGGTGGAGGGCCCGGGCGACGGGCCGCCGCCGCTGCTGGCCGGCGACATGATCCTCGGCCACGGCACCACCGTGATCGCGCACCCGGACGGTGCGCTCGCTCCGTACCTCTCCTCGCTCGACTGGTATGCGGACCTGCCGCCCGGCACCACCGTGCTGACCGGCCACGGCCCCGAGCTGCCCGACGCCGCGACCGTCGCGACGTACTACCGCGAGCACCGCCACCAGCGGCTCGACCAGGTCCGCGAGGCCCTGCGCACGCTGCCGGGGGACGCGACGCCCCGGCAGGTGGTCGAGGTCGTGTACGCCGACGTCGACCAGCGGCTGTGGGACGCCGCGGAGCTCTCGGTGAAGGCCCAGCTGGACTACCTACGCGGCTGAGGGCGTGCCCTCGATGGTCCGGCGCCGGGCCCAGAGCACCGCGCCGACGAGCAGGCCGGCCACACCGCCGGTCAGGAAGGCCCCGGAGGCCCCGGCCGCCTCGACCACCACCCCGGCCAGGGACTGACCGACGGCGGCGCCGACGGTGATCGCCGTGACCACCCAGCCGAACGCCTCGGTGGCCGCGCCACTCGGCGCCACCACCTCCACGATGAGCGAGTGCCCCGTGGTCTGCGGCGTGATCAGCCCGCCGGCGGCCAGCATCGCGATCACCAGAAGCACGAGCGAACCCGCCGCGCCCGCGAGCCACATGGCCAGCACGAGCACGCCGAACCCGGCGACCAGCACCGGCATCCGCAGGTGCAGCGCGCGGGGCCACGGCCGGATCCCGTAGAGCACCCCGACCAGCACGGACGTGACCGACCAGGCCGACAGCAACGCGCCGCCCAGCCACGGCTCGCCGAGTCCCGTGGCGACCGCGGGCACCCCGACCTCGACGGCGCCGACGACGAGCCCGAAGCCCAGCCCGGCCAGCGCGATCGTCCGCATGCCGGGGCTCGCGATCGCGCCCCACAGCGTCGCCCCGGTCGATGGGAGCGGCCGGCTGCCCCGCACGGGGCCGCTCAGCGCGAACCCCACCGTCCCGACGACGGTGGCGACCACGGCCACCGCCGTGCCGGTCCCGGGCCAGGGTGTGGAGGCCAGCAGCGCGGCCACACCCGGTCCGAGGATGAAGAAGACCTCGAGGCTGATCGCCTCGTAGCTGTACGCCGCCTCGCGCCGCGCCCCGGACGGCACCAGCCGCTCCCACAGCGCCCGGGAGGCGCCGGGCATGGCCGGCATGACCAGCCCGGTGAACAGGGCGACCGCGACGACGACGGGCAGCGCGACCCGCGTCTCGACGGCCGCGACGAGCCCGCCGGCGCCCAGCGCGAACAGGGTGGCGACGGCCAGCAGCACGCCCGAGGGCCCGCGCCGGTCCATCAGCCGGCCCTGCAGCACCGAACCGAGTGCGACCCCGACCAGTGAGCCCGCCGAGACGGCGCCGGCCACCGCGAACGACCCCGACTCGCGCTGCACGTAGAGCAGCGTGGCGAAGCTGAACATGGCGACCGGGAACCGCCCCACCGCGGAGGTGAGGACGGGCACGGTCGCGCCGGGAGCGGTGACGGCGGCGCGGTAGTCGGCGAGCGAGACGGACACGCCGTCGAGGATCGCACGGTCTGGTACGGCCGTACCAGTTATCTGCCGCACGCCACCACGAGGGTGGCGCGGAGGGTTTCTACCGGGCCCGGCGCGCGAGCCGCTCGGGCTCCAGGATCAGCACGCTCTTGCCCTCGAGCCGCAGCCAGCCGCGGTGCGCGAAGTCCGCCAGCGCCTTGTTGACCGTCTCGCGGGAGGCGCCGACCAGCTGCGCGATCTCCTCCTGGGTCAGGTCGTGCGTGACGCGGAGCAGGCCGGACTCCTGCGACCCGAACTGGCGGGCCAGCTGCAGCAGCGACTTGGCGACGCGGCCGGGCACGTCCGTGAAGATCAGGTCCGCCAGCATGTTGTTGGTGCGGCGCAGCCGGCGGGCCAGCACGCGCAGCAGCTGCTCGGCGATCTCCGGGCGCTTGCCGATCCACTCGCGCAGCGCGGCCCGGTCCATCGTGTAGGCCCGGACCTCGGTCACCGAGGTGGCGGACGAGGTGCGGGGGCCCGGGTCGAAGATCGACAGCTCGCCGAACATGTCCGACGGGCCGGCGACCATCAGCAGGTTCTCCCGGCCGTCGGGGGACTTCCGGCCGATCTTCACCTTGCCGCTGGCGATGATGTAGAGCCGGTCGCCCGGTTCGCCCTCACTGAAGATGACGTGCCCACGCGGGAACTCCACGGGCTCCAGGGTCTGGGCCAGCACCTCGGCGGCGTGCGGCTCCACACCCTGGAAGATCCCAGCCCGGATCAGAACATCGTCCACAACACCTGCTCCTCGTCCACATCCACCGCAGCCACGCGGCGGATCATCGGCGCGCCAGTCTAGGGGGTCGCTCCGCACAGTGTGACGAGACGCCGTGTGAACACCATGCCCGGATTGGGGTACCCGGGCACCGCGGACCGACCCGTTCGGCCCCCCTTCCCGGCCGACCCTCACGGGCCGAACGGGCTACGAGGAGACTTTACTCCGGCGTGTCCCGCGCCTCCCGCCCCGGTTGCGCAGGCGGAAGAGCTCCAGTGCGCGGACGGTGCCCTGGCGGAACAACGCGCGCACCTCGTCGGGGCGGGGACGCTCGAGCAGCTCGTCGAGCTCGTCCTGCCGCACGGTGGACTCCCGCATCCTGGACTCGACACGCTCCATACCGAGCGCGAAGAACATCACCAGGAGCGGCACGAGGACGGCTAACCAGGCAGTCATGTCACGGTCGATGATGGCCTACCCCCGGCGTCCCAGCCCGACCGGGTCCCCCGCGTGTCGGGATCGATGCGCGATCGAGACCCGTCACCTGCAGCGACGTGGCGTCACCCTGCGTACCGCGCCCGAGGTTGTCGGTGGGTCGCCGTAGTCTCGCCGTGTGACCACCACACTCCGGCGTCCCACCAGCCGTGAGGTCGCGAAGCTGTCCGCACGGATCGCCGCCGGCGAGAGCGGGATCGGCCGCGCCCGGCGGGTCGGCCGAATCCTGCGGGCGCTCGCCGTCGCGTATCCCGACGCGCACTGCGAGCTGGACTTCACGAACCCGCTCGAGCTCGCCGTCGCCACGATCCTGTCCGCGCAGTCGACCGACAAGAAGGTCAACGAAATCAGCCCGGCGCTGTTCGCGCGCTACCGCACCGCGGCGGACTACGCCGGCGCCGACCGCACCGAGCTGGAGGAGTACGTCCGGCAGACCGGCTTCTACCGCAACAAGGCGAACGCGCTGATGGGCCTGGGCGCCGCCCTCGTCGAGCGGTTCGACGGCGAGGTCCCGGGGAACCTGGACGATCTCGTCACCCTGCCGGGAATCGGCCGGAAGACCGCGAACGTCATCCTGGGCAACGCGTTCGGCGTCCCCGGCATCACCGTGGACACCCACTTCGGCCGGCTCGTGCGCCGCTGGGGCTGGACCGCCGAGGAGGACCCGGTCAAGGTCGAGCACGAGGTCGGCGACCTGGTCCCGAAGAAGGACTGGACCATGGCGTCGCACTACGTGATCTTCCACGGGCGCCGGGTCTGCCACGCCAAGAAGCCGGCCTGCGGCGCGTGCACGCTGGCGATGGACTGCCCGTCGTTCGGCCTCGGTCCCACCGACCCGGTCGCGGCGGCGAAGCTGGTCAAGGGGCCGGAGGCGCCGCACCTGCTGCAGCTGGCGGGGCTGGGCGGGGAATGAGCCCCCGATGAGCACCGGACCCCGGGCCGTCCTGCGGCGGCACCGGTCCGAGCTGGTCAGCACCCTGGTCGTGGTGGTGCTGGTGGTGATCGGGGTCGTCGCGCTGTGGCCGCGCGATCCGGCCCCGTCCGGCGGCACGTCCGGTGCCGCCGCGACCACCACGGCCGCGCCCGATCCCGCCCGGCTCGCCGACCTGCGTGCGCGGGCGGACCTGCCGCCCTGCCCCTCGGGCACGGGCGGGGCGGGCCCGCTCGCCGGGATCGTCGCCCCCTGCCTGGCCGACGGCACGCCGGTCGACGTCGGGGGCGCGCTCGCCGGCCGTCCGGCGCTGGTCAACGTGTGGGCCTCGTGGTGCGCCCCGTGCCGCGAGGAGCTGCCCGCGCTCGCCGGGTACGCCGCCCGCCCCGGCGCGGTGCCCGTGCTGCTCGTCGACATCCAGGACACGGACGGGGCCGCGCTCGCGCTGCTGGCCGAGATCGGCGTCCGGCTCCCGTCGGTCACCGATCCCGACGGCGCGATGCGGGCCGCCCTGGCCGTGCCGCCGGCCATCCCGGCCAGCTACGTCGTGCGGGCGGACGGCTCGGTGGCACGTGTCGACCCGCCCGTCCCCTTCGGGTCGGCCGACGAGGTGGCGGCCGCGGTGGGCAAGCTGTCCCCATGACCGACGTGCACCCGGAGGCGGCGCCCGCCTTCCTGGAGCCGCTGCTGGGCTCGCTCGACAGCGTCGAGGCCTACGACCTCGCCCCCCACCGCGTCCCGCCGCCCGCGGGCGGCCCGAGGGCGGCCGTGCTGATGCTCTTCGGCGAGAGCCTGCAGGGGCCGGACGTGCTGCTCGTCGAGCGCGCCTCCACGCTGCGCAACCACGCCGGCCAGGTGGCGTTCCCCGGCGGCCGGATCGACCCCGGCGACGCCGGTCCGCTCGGCGCCGCGCTGCGCGAGGCCGAGGAGGAGACCGGGCTGGACCCCGCGGGCGTCGTCCCGCTGGCGCTGCTGCCCGAGCTGTTCATTCCGCCGTCGGGCTTCGTGGTGACCCCGGTGCTGGGGTACTGGGCCGAGCCGAGCGCGGTGCACGCCGTGGACCCGGCCGAGACCGCCGCCGTCGTGCGGGTGCCGGTGGCCGACCTCGTCGACCCGGCCAACCGCATCACCGTGCACCACCCCAGCGGGCACCGCGGCCCGGCCTTCCTGGTGGCGGGGGTGCTCGTGTGGGGTTTCACCGGGGGCCTATTGTCCGGCCTGTTGGATCGCGCGGGATGGGCGCATCCCTGGGACGAGTCCCGGGTCGTGGACCTGGGCGCGGCGTGGTCGGCAGCTCGCTCGGCACGCGGTGGCGACCGGAACGGACGCCGACACGGCGGGCAGGAGGCTGCGGGCACGTGAGGCGGATCCTCGAGGGGACTCGATGAGCTGGGTGGACGTCGCGGTCGTCGTCCTGGCCCTGATCGCGGCGGTGTCCGGGTGGCGGCACGGGATGGCGGTCGCGCTGCTGTCCTTCGTCGGCGTGCTCGGCGGCGCGATCATCGGCGTCCGCGTGGCCCCACTGCTGGTCGCGGACATCCAGGCGCAGACCACGCGGATCATCGTGAGCATCGTGGTGGTCGTGCTGCTGGTCGCGCTCGGCGAGACCCTCGGCGTCTACCTGGGCCGCAAGATCCGCGACCGGATCCGCGGCGAGCGCTTCCTCGCCGTCGACTCCACGCTGGGCGCGATCGTCCAGGCCGTCACGGTGGTGATCGCCGCCTGGCTGGTGGCGCTGCCGCTGGCATCGGCGAGCTTCCCCGGCCTGGCCGCCAGCGTCCGCCAGTCCGAGGTGCTCAAGGGCGTCGACTCGGTGATGCCGGACCAGGCCCGCTCGCTGCCCGCCGAGCTGCGCACGCTCCTGGACCGCTCCGGCTTCCCGGACGTGCTGAGCCCGTTCCAGGCCACCCCGATCCAGCAGGTCGGCCCGCCGGACCCGGCGCTGCTCAACCTGCCGATCGTCTCCGAGGTGCGCGGCAGCGTGCTCAAGGTGCACGGCCGGGCGCCGTCCTGCCAGCGCCAGCTGGAGGGCACCGGCTTCGTGGTGGCGCCGCAGCGGGTCATGACGAACGCCCACGTCGTCGCCGGGACCACGGACACCACGGTCGAGGTCCCGACGTCGTCGAACCGCATCCGCCAGCTCGACGCCCGGGTGGTCAGCTACGACCCGGAGATCGACGTCGCGGTGCTGGCCGTGCCGGACCTGGAGGCCGACCCGCTGAGCTTCGCGCAGGCGCCGGCCACCCCGGGGGACGACGCGATCATCCTCGGCTACCCGCTCGACGGCCCGTACACGATCTCGGCCGGCAAGGTCCGCGACCGCATCCAGCTGCGCGGCCCGGACATCTACGACGCCAACACCGTGACGCGGGACGTGTACACCGTGCGCGCCAAGGTCCAGTCCGGGAACTCCGGCGGCCCGATGATCGCGCCGGACGGGCAGGTCCTGGGCGTGGTGTTCGGCGCCGCGCTCGACGACTCGGAGACCGGCTTCGTGCTCACGGCGCAGCAGGTGACGCGGGCGCTCGGGAACGCGCCGGGGCTCACCCGCTCCGTCGACACCGGCTCCTGCGCGGCATGACCGGCACGAACGGGGTACCGGAGGGGTTCGTGCCGCTGCCGACGTCGGCCTTCGTCGAGCACGTCGGCGGGCTCTACCACGCGCCCGACGCGCCGGAGCACACGTTCGGCATGCGGGTCGGGCCGGAGCACGCGAACGTCCGCGGCCGGGCCCACGGCGGGTTTCTGGCGACCGCGGTCGACGTTGCCACCTCCCGCGGCGCCCGCGCCGCGATGGGCGACGGCTCCGGGGTCAGCACCGTCACGATGACGATGGACTACCTCGCGCCGGTCGACGTGGGCGAGTGGATCCAGCTGGTCACGACGGTGGACCGGGTCGGCGGGCGGACCGTGTTCGCCACGTGCCGGGTCACCGCGGGCGACCGGCTGGTCGCCCGCGGCTCGGTGGTCCTGGCGCGGATCAGACCTCGCGCGTGATCGTCTGGTCCCGGCCGGGCCCGACGCCGATGGCCGAGACCGGCGCGCCGGTGAGCTCCTCGATGCGGTGCACGTAGTCGCGCGCGGCGGCCGGCAGGTCGTCGAACTCCCGCACGCCCGAGATGTCCTCGAACCAGCCCGGCAGCTCCTCGTACACCGGCACGGCGTGGTGGATGTCCGTCTGGGTCATCGGCATGTCGTCGACGCGCTTGCCGTCGACCTCGTAGGCCACGCAGATCGGCACCCTCTCGAGCGAGGAGAGCACGTCGAGCTTGGTGAGGAAGAAGTCCGTGATGCCGTTGACGCGCTGGGCGTAGCGGCCGATCACGGCGTCGAACCAGCCGCAGCGCCGCGGGCGGCCGGTGGTCACGCCGACCTCGCCGCCGGTCTTGCGCAGGTACTCGCCCGAGGCGTCGAACAGCTCGGTCGGGAAGGGGCCGGAGCCGACGCGCGTGGTGTACGCCTTGAGGATCCCGATGACCCGGTCGATCTTGTTCGGGCCGATGCCCGAGCCGACCGCGGCGCCGCCGGCGGTGGGGTTCGAGCTGGTCACGAAGGGGTAGGTGCCGTGGTCGACGTCGAGCAGCGTGCCCTGCGAGCCCTCGAGCAGGATCGTCTCGCCCGCCTCGAGGGCCTGGTTCAGCAGGAGCCGGGTGTCCGCGATCCGGTGCTTGAAGCCCTCGGCCTGCGCGAGCACGCCGTCGACGACCTCGGCCGGGTCCATCGCCCGCCGGTTGTAGACCTTGACCAGCACCTGGTTCTTGAAGTCGAGGGCCGCCTCGACCTTCTGGTGCAGGATCTTCTCGTCCAGCACGTCCGCCACCCGGACGCCGACGCGCGCCACCTTGTCCTGGTACGCGGGGCCGATGCCGCGGCCCGTGGTGCCGATCTTGGACTTGCCCAGGAAGCGCTCGGTCACCTTGTCGATGGCCACGTGGTACGGCATGATCAAGTGCGCGTCCGCGCTGATCATCAGGCCCGTGGTGTCCACCCCGCGGTTCTCCAGGCCCTTCAGCTCCTCGAGCAGCACGCCCGGGTCGACCACCACGCCGTTGCCGATCACGTTCTTGGCGCCCGGGGTGAGGATGCCCGAGGGGATCAGGTGCAGCGCGAAGTCCTGCCCGTCGGGCAGCACGACGGTGTGGCCGGCGTTGTTGCCGCCCTGGTAGCGCACCACCCACTGCACGGACCCGCCGAGCAGGTCCGTGGCCTTGCCCTTGCCCTCGTCGCCCCACTGGGCACCGATCAGCACGATCGCCGGCATGTGAAACTCCAGTCCTGGCTTGCGGCGGGAGGGTAACCGATCAGGTGGCTTCGATCGATCAGGAACTGGTGCTGCTGACCTGTGGCGACAGGCCGGTGCGCCGTTTCCCGTTCCACGGTAGCCGCCCCGCGGCGCGGCTCGGACGGGTGCCCGGCGTGCTCGCCCACGTCCCCGCCGTCGCGCTGCCGGCGCGGCCCGGCAAGGACGACGTGGATCCGGTGCTGAAGGAGCGCGAACCGCGCCGGGTGATCGTCCACGGCGACGACGCCGACCTCGCGTCCGTGCTGGTCAGGCTGCTGCGACGGGACCTGCTCCACGTCGAGGTGGCGTTCGTGCCCGCCGTGCGGCGCTCGGCCGTCGCGATGGCGTGGGAGCTGCCACGCGATGCGGCGGCCCTGGCCCTGGACGGCCCCGCCCGCCCCACGCCCCTGATCCGGGACGACGCCGGCGGCGTGCTCGTCGGCCGCGGGGTACTCCGGGACGTCGAGGGCGAGGCCTACTGCGACAACACCCTGGTGCTGCGCGGGCGGGTGCGCCGGCTCGTCGCGGTGCCCGGGCCCGGCGGGGTGTCCGCGCTGCCCGGCACGGGGGTGCGGGCGGCCACCGGACGGGCGCTGCAGATCGGCTCCACGGGTGCTCGCGTCGAGATCGAGGGCGTGCCGCACCCGCGGCGGGCGCCCCGCTGGACCTGGTACCGGCACACCGCGGACTGGCTGCTCGTGCGTCCCTGACCTGCGGTGATCCCAGACGGGGCGGCGCGGATATCTGTCACGCGAAACGGTGCGGAAACATCCGGGCCGTAGAACTGTCGCCATGCATCTGAGCCCCCAGGAGCGCGACAAGCTCCTCGTGCACGTCGCCGCGGACGTGGCGCGGGCGCGGCAGTCGCGCGGCCTGCGCCTGAACCACCCCGAGGCGGTGGCGTTGATCACCGATCACGTCCTGGAGGGCGCGCGGGACGGCCGGAGCGTGGTCGAGCTCATGGACTCGGGGCGCACCGTCCTGAGCCGCGAGCAGGTGCTCGCGGGCGTGCCCGAGATGATCGACTCGGTGCAGGTCGAGGCCACCTTCCCGGACGGCACCAAGCTCGTCACCGTCCACTCCCCGATCGTCTGATGGCGGGCGGGGCGACGTCCGGGGGCTGGGCCCCCGGCCAGATCATTCCGGGCGACGAGCCGGTGGAGCTGAACCCGGGGCGGGAGCGGACCACGCTCGTCGTCACGAACACCGGGGACCGGCCCGTGCAGGTCGGTTCGCACTTCCACTTCGCCGCGGTCAACCCCGGCCTGGCATTCGACCGCGAGGCGGCCTGGGGCACCCACCTCGACATCCCGGCGGGGACGAGCGTGCGGTTCGAGCCGGGCGTCGAGAAGGAGGTCGTGCTGGTGCCGCTGGCCGGGAAGCGGCAGGTCCCGGGCCTGCGCGCCGAGTACGCCGGTGAGCTGGACTCCCGCTCCGCGGAGCCCACCGAGAGGAACTACGGCGGATGACGAGCATCGAGCGCGGCCGCTACGCCGACCTCTTCGGCCCGACGACCGGGGACCGGATCCGGCTCGCCGACACGAACCTGCTGATCGAGGTCACCGAGGACCGCTCGCGCGGCGCCGCGTCGGGCGACGAGGTGCTCTTCGGCGGCGGCAAGGTGATCCGCGAGTCCATGGGGCAGTCCGCCGTCACCTCGGCCGAGGGCGCGCCGGACCTCGTCATCACCGGCGTCGTGATCCTCGACCACTGGGGCGTCGTCAAGGCGGACGTCGGGATCACGGACGGCCGGATCACCGGGATCGGCAAGGCCGGCAACCCGGACACGATGGACGGCGTCGACTTCGTGATCGGCCCGTCGACCGAGGTCCTCTCCGGCAACGGCAAGATCCTCACGGCGGGCGGCATCGACGCCCACGTCCACTTCATCACCCCCGGCCTGGTCGACACCGCGCTCGCCGCGGGCATCACCACGCTGGCCGGCGGCGGCACCGGACCGGCCGAGGGCACCAAGGCCACCACCGTCACGCCCGGCCCGCGGAACCTGAGGCGGATGCTGCAGGCGCTGGACCACCTGCCGATCAACGTGCTGCTCATGGGCAAGGGCAACACCACCAGCGCCGACGCGCTGTGGGAGCAGCTGCGCGCGGGTGCGGGCGGGTTCAAGCTGCACGAGGACTGGGGCACCACCCCTGCTGTGATCGACGCCTGCCTGCGGGTGTGCGAGGAGTCCGGCGTCCAGGCCGCCATCCACACCGACACGCTCAACGAGGCCGGCTTCCTCGAGTCGACGCTCGAGGCGATCGCCGGACGCTCGATCAACGCCTTCCACACCGAGGGCGCGGGCGGCGGGCACGCGCCGGACATCATCGAGGTGGTGGGGACGGGCCATGTGCTGCCGTCGTCGACCAACCCGACCCGGCCGCACACCGTCAACACGCTCGACGAGCACCTCGACATGCTGATGGTCTGCCACCACCTCAACTCCTCGGTGCCCGAGGACCTGGCCTTCGCCGAGAGCCGCATTAGGCCGACGACGATCGCCGCCGAGGACCTGCTGCACGACATGGGCGCCATCTCGATGATGAGCTCGGACTCGCAGGCGATGGGCCGGATCGGCGAGGTGATCATCCGGACCTGGCAGACGGCGCACGTGATGAAGGAGTCCCAGGGCGCACTCGAGGGGCCCGCGGACAACCTGCGCGCCCGGCGGTACGTCGCGAAGTACACGATCAACCCGGCACTGGCGCACGGCATGGCGTCGCAGATCGGGTCGGTCGAGGTCGGCAAGCTGGCGGACCTGGTGCTGTGGGAGCCGAAGTTCTTCGGCGTGCGGCCGGACGTCGTGCTCAAGGGCGGGTTCATCGCGTGGGCGCAGATGGGGGACGCGAACGCCTCCATCCCCACCCCGCAGCCGGTGTTCGCCCGCCCGCAGTTCGGGGCGGCGCCGCTGGTGGCGTCGGCGACCTCGCTGAACTTCGTGGCGTCCGTGGCGCTGGGGACCGGCGCGCTCGCCGGCCTGGCGAAGGGGGCCGTGGCGGTGGACGACACGCGGTCGATCACCAAGGCGTCCATGCTGCTCAACGACGCGACACCGGCGGTGAAGGTCGACCCGGACTCCTTCGAGGTCCGCATCGACGGGACGCTCGTGGAGCCCGCGCCGGTGTCCGAGCTGCCGATGGCGCAGCGGTACTTCCTGTTCTGATGCCGGGCCTCGCATCCCTCGTGCTCGCCGACGCCCGGTTCCCGGGCGGCGGGCACGTGCACTCCGGCGGGCTGGAGGAGGCGGTCTCCCGCGACCTGGTCTCGGACGTCCCGTCCCTGGAGGGGTTCCTCCTCGGGCGGCTGCGGACGGCCGGGCTGGTCGCGGCTGCCTTCGCCGCGGCCTCCGTACCCGTGAGTGCCTACTGCCCCTCTAGCAGCACTTCCCACTCACGACCCTCGCTGAGCTGCGACGACGCCGACGCGATCCGCGCACGGTTCACGGAGCTGGACGCGGAGCTGGAGGCCCGGACGCCGTCCGCGGCCCAGCGGGAGGCCTCCCGGGCGCAGGGTCGCGGAACGCTCCGGGCGGTCCGCGCCGCCTGGCCGTCGCCCGTGCTCGACGACCTCGTCGCCGTGCACCCGCGCCCCCACCATCCGCTGCTGGTCGGCGCGGTGTGCGGGGTCGCGGGGGAGCCGCCGGGGGAGGCCGCGCGGTGCGTCGCGTACCTGGCGATCTCCGGGCCCGCGTCGGCGGCGGTGCGGCTGCTCGGGCTGGACCCCTTCGCCGTCAACGCCGTGCTGGTCCGGCTCGGCCCCGCGCTGGAGGCCGTCGTCGCGGAGGCGGTGTCGGCGGCCGACGGTCCCCCGTCCGACCTGCCCGCGCCGAGCGCCCCCGTGCTCGACCTCATGGCGCAGGCCCACGTCGACCAGCACCGCGGACGCCTGCGGTTGTTCGCCTCCTGACCCCGATGAACGGAGCACGCCGATGAGCGACCCCACCGCGCAGCACGGCCACGGTCACGGCCATCTGATCTCGTTCGACCCCACCGAGTCCGAGCCCGACCACCACGCCGCGCCGCCCGCGCAGGGCCGGGCGCTGCGGATCGGGATCGGCGGGCCCGTCGGGTCCGGCAAGACCGCGCTGGTCGCCGCGCTCGCGCGCAGCCTCGGCGAGCGGGTCCGGCTCGCCGTCGTGACGAACGACATCTACACGACCGAGGACGCGGACTTCCTGCGTCGCAACGCCGTGCTTCCCCCGGAGCGGATCGAGGCCGTCCAGACCGGCTGCTGCCCGCACACCGCGATCCGGGACGACATCACCGCCAACCTCGACGCCATCGACACCCTCGAGGAGCGCTTCGCCTCGAGCGACGGACAGAGCCTGGAGCTCGTGCTCGTCGAGTCCGGCGGCGACAACCTCACCGCCGTGTTCTCCCGCGGCCTCGTCGACGCCCAGATCTTCGTGGTCGACGTCGCGGGCGGCGACAAGGTGCCGCGCAAGGGCGGCCCCGGCGTCACCACCGCGGACCTGCTGGTGATCAACAAGACCGACCTCGCGCCGCTTGTCGGGGCGGACATGGACGTGATGACGGGCGACGCCCGCCGGATCCGGGGCGCGCTGCCGGTGATCACGCAGTCGCTGGTGGAGGACCCGTCGGCCGGCGAGGTCGGGTCGTGGGTCCTGGCGCAGCTGTCGTCGCGGGTGGCCGCCTGAGATGCACGCCCGGGCCGTCCTGACCGTCGAGCGGGGAGCCGGCGGGCGCACCGTCGTGCGCGAGCTGCGGTCGCAGTCCCCGCTCTCGCTCGTGCCCCGGCGCGGCACCGCGGCGGCGGCCGACCTCGCGGTGACGGTCCACATGGTCGGCTCGGCGAGCACGCCCCTGGCCGGCGACGACGTCGAGCTCGACGTCCGCGTCGGCCCCGGCGCCGACCTGGTCCTCACCGGGGTGGCCGCGGCCGTCGCCCTGCCGGGGACCGACCGGCCCAGCTCGCTCACGCTGCGGTTCACCGTCGCGGAGGACGCGAGCGTGCAGTACCTGCCCGAGCCCACCGTCGTCACCGCGCGGGCGCACCACCACACGCTGCTGCACGCCCGGCTCCACCCGACCGCCCGGCTGCGCGCCCGCGAGGTGCTGGTGGCCGGGCGTGCCGGCGAGCCGAGCGGGCGGTACCGGGGCACGGTGCGGATCGAGGAGTCCGGTGAACGGCCCTCTCGCTCACCAGATATGAGCGAGAGCGCCGTCCGCACAAGGCCCCTGCTGCACCAGACCCAGGAGCTGGGCGACGCCGTGCTGCAGGGCTCGGCCGCGCACCTCGCCGGGCGCCGGGTGCTGGGCACCGAGGTGCTGCTCTGGGGCGAGGACGGGGAGGCCGCGGCCGGGAGCTGGTGGTCGCTCACCCCGCTCGCCGTGCGCGGGAGCCTCGCCACCGCCGTCGGACCCGACGCGGTGAGCGCGCAGCGGGCCCTCGCCGAGGCCGTCGCGGCCCACCCCGGCTGGACCGCCGCAACCCTGCACAAACGGCCCGCTCGCTCGCCAGGTACGAGCGGGACCGCCGTTCGTGCACTCGCCGAGGAGGCACCGTGACCGAGCTGGACCTGGTGTTCCGCGCCCGCCGGGTGGTCACGGCGTACGGCGAGGTGGCCCGGTGCGTCGGCGTCCGGGGCGGTGAGATCGTCGCGATCGAGCCGTACGACTCGCCGCTCACCGCGCCCGAGGTCGTCGAGCTGGGCGACGACGAGGTGCTGCTCCCCGGCCTCGTCGACACGCACGTGCACGTCAACGAGCCCGGCCGCACCGAGTGGGAGGGCTTCGCCTCCGCGACCGCGGCGGCTGCGCTCGGCGGGGTCACCACGATCGTCGACATGCCGCTGAACTCGATCCCGCCGACGATCGACGTCGCGGCGCTCGAGGTGAAGCGCAAGGCCGCCGAGACCCAGGCGCACGTCGACGTCGGGTTCTGGGGCGGCGCCGTGCCCGGCAACGAGAACGAGCTCCGCGGCCTGCACGACGCCGGCGTGTTCGGCTTCAAGTGCTTCCTGCTGCACTCCGGGGTGGACGAGTTCCGGCCGCTGCCGCCGGAGGACCTGGAGGGCGTCCTCCGGAGGATCGCCGCGATGGGCTCGCAGCTGATCGTGCACGCCGAGGACTCGGACGCGATCGATCGTGCGGAGACACCGCACGGCGAGCTGTACGCGAACTTCCTCGCCTCCCGCCCGCGCGGCGCGGAGAACCTCGCCATCGCCTGGCTGCTCGAGCGGGCCCGCTGGACCGGGGCGCGGGTGCACGTGCTGCACCTGTCCAGCTCCGACGCCCTGCCGATGCTGGCCAGCGCCCGGCGCGACGGGGTGCGCGTGACCGTCGAGACCTGCCCGCACTACCTGACCTTCGACGCCGAGGAGGTCCCGGACGGTGCCACGCAGTTCAAGTGCTGCCCGCCCATCCGGGAGGCCGAGAACCGCGAGCTGCTCTGGCAGGGCCTGCGCGACGGCGTGATCGACATCGTGGTCAGCGACCACTCGCCGTGCACCGCGGACCTCAAGCACCTCGACACCGGCGACTTCGGCACGGCTTGGGGCGGCATCGCGTCGCTGCAGGTCGGGCTGCCCGCGGTGTGGTCCGGGGCGCGGGTGCGCGGCCACACGCTCGCCGACGTCGTCGAGTGGATGGCGACCGGGCCCGCCCGGCTGGCGGGGCTGGCCCACAAGGGCAGCATCGCGCTGGGCAACGACGCCGACTTCTGCGTGTTCGCCCCCGACGACGCGTTCGTCGTCGACGCCCACCGGCTCGCCCACCGCAACCCGGTCACCCCGTACGACGGCCGCGCGCTGTCCGGGGTCGTGCGGAGCACCTGGCTGCGCGGGTCGACGATCTGCGCCGACTCCACCACCTCCGGCCCACCGGCCGGCCGACTGCTGCGACGAGGAGACCGATGACCCGGCCCGACACCCGACCCGCACGCTCGCGTTCCGCGGACGCGGCCCGCCTCGACGGGCCCGACATGGACGCAGACTTCGTGCGGCTGCCCGACCTCGCCGCGCGGCGGCTCGGAGGGGCGGTCGTGGCGGCCAACGACGACTTCTTCGCCGACCGCGCCGCGCTCGTCATGCCCGGTCCGGTGCAGCCGCGCAGCGAGTTCGGCTACCGCGGCAAGGTCTACGACGGCTGGGAGACCCGCCGGCGCCGCGAGCCCGGCTCCGACCACGCGATCGTCCGGCTGGGGATCCCGGGGATCGTGCACGGCGTCGTCGTCGACACCTCGTACTTCCGCGGCAACTACCCGCCCGAGATCTCGGTCGAGGCCACCGCGCTGGAGGACTACCCCGGCGAGAAGGAGCTGGCCGCCGCCGAGTGGGAGACGCTCGTGGCGCGCTCGCCGGCGAAGGGCGACCGGGCCAACGTCTACGACGTCCGCAACCCGCACCGCTGGACCCACGTCCGGCTGACCATCCACCCCGACGGCGGCGTCGCACGGTTCCGGGTCCACGGCAAGGCGGTGGTGGACCCGCGGCTGCTGCACGGCACCGTGGACCTGGCCGCGCAGGACCGCGGCGGGCTCGTCATGACCTGCTCGGACATGTTCTTCTCGTCCCCGGCGAACCTGCTGCTCCCCGGGCCCGCCCGCACGATGGGCGAGGGCTGGGAGACGGCGCGGCGCCGGGACTCCGGGAACGACTGGGTGATCGTCGCGCTGGCGGGGCCGAGCCGGTTGCGCGACATCGAGTTCGACACCAGCCACTTCGTGGGCAACGCGCCCGGCGAGGTGCAGATCAGCGGCTGCCGGGTGGACGGCCCGATCTCGCCCGACGCCCTGGTCTCGCGGGTGTGGACGCCGGTCGTGCCGCGCCGGACGGTCCGGCCCGACACCCCGCACCGCTTCGGGATCCGGCCGGGCTCCCCCGTCGTCACGCACCTGAAGATCGACATCTACCCGGACGGCGGGTTCGCCCGGCTGCGCGCCCACGGCGAGCTGACGGACGGCGGGGTGGAGACCGCGGCCGGTCGTTGGCTCGACGCCCTGCCGCCGATGCACCTGCGGGACGCCCTCACCGGCGCGGGTCTCGACCCCGCCCTGATCAACGGCGCCCTCCGCGCGGCCCGCGCCCCCGGCTCGGAGTGGCCGCAGGAGCTGCTCGACGCCTTCGCCCCCCGCCGCCCCTGATCCGACCTGAGCGAGCGGCGCTCTCGGTCATGAGGAATGAGCGAAAGCGCCGTTCGCTCAACGGGAGTGCGGGTGCGGCGCCAGATGCCGTTGGCGGTCATCGCGGCCTTCACGCGAACGTAACCGTGGTGTCTTGCGCGGCACGGGACGCGCCGGTCATGCTCGGTGAACCAAGTGGTTCACACCTGTGGAGGCACCGTGCAGACGCTCGACCTGGGCGCGTTCACCGATCTCGGCGTGTACACGCCCGACGAGCCGGCCGCGGCCGCCGAGTTCTACCGCCGTTGGGGCTTCGTGGTCCTCCGCGACCTGCTCCCGGCCGCGCTGCTCGAGCGGATCGAGACCGAGTGCGTGGCCGCCCAGCAGGACGTGCTCGCCGGCACCGCCGAACCCCGGTACGGCTCGACGAAGTACCTCGACGACGAGGGCAAGGTCGAGAAGTTCGTCAACTACGTCGAGCACGTCGAGGAGCTGGCGCCGGGCGTCGAGGAGGCGCTGGCCCTGCCCGCGCTGCAGGCACTGGTGGCCGACCTGCTCGGCGAGGGCTTCTGGCGCAACCGGAACGGCGTAGTCTACCAGGACGCGCGGCCGGGCCGGGAGTCCGGCTACAGCCGCATCGGCTGGCACGCGGACTGGCAGGCCGTGCCACACCTGGACATCTGGCCCGGCACCGCCTTCACCATCCACGTCGACGGCACCAGCCCGGCCAACGGCTTCCTCCGCGTCGTGCCCGGCAGCCACCTGTGGGCCACGCCCTCGCCCTTCGAGAACGTCAACGGCGCGGTGGTCCCCGAGGGCGCCCCGGCGGCCCGCGGCTACACCGACACCCCGCCGCCCTTCCCGATGCCGCTGGGGTTCGAGAAGGTCCGCGGCGAGCTCCCGGTCTACGCCGAGCGCGGGGACGTGATCCTGCACGACGCGTTCCTCTGGCACTCCGCCGCCCGCGCGACCGACGACGCCACCGTCCGCCGGCACGTCCGCGGCGGCTGGCAGGGCGGCGACCCGGGCCTGCGGGACACCGAGACGGGCTTCGTGAAGAACGCCGCCCGCTGACACCTCGTGAGTGGCGATAGCTGCTATGGCGACTATCGCCACTCACGGGGGTCAGGAGCCGCGGTACGTCGTGTACGAGTACGGGGAGAGCAGGAGCGGGACGTGATAGTGGCCCCTCTCGGGGTCGGCGGTGAAGGCGATCGTGACCTCGGGGAAGAAGGCCTCCTGCCCGGTCGCGGCGTGGTAGCCGCCGGTCGCGAACACCGCGGTCCACGTGCCGGCCGCGAGCGCGCCGGTGTACAGGTCGCCGACCCGCCCGTCGGTGTCCGTGGTGCCCGTGTGGACCGTGCCGTCCGGCGCGGTCAGGGTCACCGCGACGCCGGCGGCAGGGCGGCCGAGGGCGGCGTCGAGGACGTGCGTGCTGATGCCTGCCATGCCGCAGAGCATTGCAGGAGCCACCGGAACTCTTCCGGAATGGGCTCAGGGAAATCGTTCACGCCGTCGTCACATATATCCGCCCGCGTCCCGGAATTGCGCCCGAGCGGCTAGCGTCGATGCCGAGTCCCGGCGCACGGAAAGGACGGGCCGCGGTGCTGCTCACGATCATCAACCCCAACACCACGGAATCGATGACGGCGACCATCGGGAAGGCCGCCGCCGCCGTCGCGTCGCCCGGCACGACGGTCCGGGCGGTCACCCCCGCCACCGGCCCCGCGTCGATCGAGAGCCACTACGACGAGGCGCTGGCCGTCCCCGGGCTGCTGGCCGAGATCGCGGCCGGCGAGGAGGCGGGCTCGGCGGGCTACGTCATCGCCTGCTTCGGCGATCCCGGCCTCGACGCGGCGCGCGAGCTCGCCCGCGGCCCCGTCGTCGGGATCGCGGAGGCCGCCATGCGCACCGCGAGCTACCTGGGCCGCGGGTTCAGCGTGGTCACGACGCTCGGCCGGACCGTCGGGCGGGCCGAGGACCTGGCGGAACACTACGGCGTCGCCCGCTTCTGCCGTGGCGTGCGCGCCTGCGAGATCCCCGTCCTGGAACTCGAGGACCCCGCCTCGGGGGCCCGCGAGCGGATCACCGAGGAGTGCCGCCGGGCCGTCGCCGAGGACGGGTCGGACGCGATCGTGCTCGGCTGCGCGGGCATGGCGGACCTGTGCGCGCACATCTCGGCGGCGGTCGGGGTGCCGGTGGTCGACGGCGTCGCGGCGGCCACCCGGACCGTCGAGTCGCTCGTCGCGCTGGGCCTGCGCACCGGGGACCGCGGCGAGTTCGCGCGGCCCCCGGCGAAGCCCTACACCGGGCTGCTGCGCGATTTCCAGCTCGGGATTGCGGATATATGTTGAGACTGCGTTGACTCACGCATCGGTCTCGTGAATTCCGCGGCCGTATCCCTCTTTCGGGTACGAGGGCCACCTACCGTCATCCGCACTGGACTTCTGGTCGGCGGAGGGCGGAGCGGGAGATGACGGAGTCGGTGGACGCGACGGCGGGGAACGCGCCGGTCGCCACGAGCGGCACGCCGGGCGAGGTGAAGGCCGGGTACGACGAGCGGCTCACCAACGAGGACCTCGCCCCCCTGAAGAAGCAGAGCTGGAAGTCCTACAACTTCTTCGCCTTCTGGATGTCCGACGTGCACAGCGTCGGCGGGTACGTCACCGCCGGCTCGCTGTTCGCCCTCGGCCTGGCCGCCTGGCAGGTGCTGGTCGCGCTGCTGATCGGCATCACGATCGTCTACTACCTCTGCAACCTGGTCGCGAAGCCGTCGCAGGCCACGGGCACGCCGTACCCCGTGATCTCCCGCGTGTCCTTCGGCGTGCTCGGCGCCAACATCCCCGCGATCATCCGCGGCCTGATCGCGGTGGCGTGGTACGGCATCCAGACCTACCTGGCCTCGCACTCGCTGGTCATCGTCGCGCTGAAGCTGTGGCCCGGGCTCGCCCCGTACGCCGAGGTCGGGCAGTATGGCTTCGCCGGGCTGTCGCTGCTGGGCTGGATCTGCTTCCTCGCCATGTGGGTGCTGCAGGCCGCGGTGTTCTGGCGCGGCATGGAGGCCATCCGCACGTTCATCGACTTCTGCGGCCCGGCCGTCTACGTCGTCATGTTCCTCCTGGCCGGCTACCTCGTGATCGAGGCGGGCTGGAGCAACATCGACCTCAACCTGTCCGAGGTCGACCTGTCGGGCTGGCAGTCCATCGGCGTCATGGTCACCGCCATCGCGCTGATCGTGTCCTACTTCTCCGGCCCGATGCTCAACTACGGCGACTTCGCCCGCTACGGCCGGACCTTCCGGGACGTGAAGAAGGGCAACTTCCTCGGGCTGCCGCTGAACTTCATCGTCTTCGCCCTGCTCGTGGTGATCACCGCGGCCGCCACCCTGCCGGTGTTCGGCCGGCTGATCACCGACCCGGTCGAGACGGTCGCGGAGCTGGACAGCACGTTCGCCGTGGTCCTCGGGGCGCTGACCTTCATGATCGCCACGATCGGCATCAACATCGTCGCGAACTTCGTGTCCCCCGCCTTCGACTTCTCCAACGTCAACCCGCGGAAGATCAGCTGGCGGATGGGCGGCATGATCGCCGCCGTCGGGTCCGTGCTGATCACGCCGTGGAACCTCTACTCCAGCCCCGAGGTCATCCACTACACGCTGGACACCCTGGGCGCCTTCATCGGCCCGCTCTACGGCGTCCTGATCGCCGACTACTACCTGATCAAGAAGGGCCGGGTCGTCGTCGACGACCTGTACACGCTGAAGGCGGACGGCACCTACCACTACAGCAAGGGCTACAACCCGGTCGCGATCGTCGCGACCGTGGCCGGCGCCGTCGTCGCCATGGCCGTGGTGCTCTTCGGCTCGACGACGGCCGCCGCCTTCAGCTGGTTCATCGGCGCGGCCGTGGCGTTCGTCCTGCACTGGACGATCTCCCGGAGCCGGACCGGCAGCACGCCGGAGCCTGCCGCCGACGCGGCCTGAGCACGCATGCAGCACGACCACCGGAGGACGAATGGGCATCTCGCTCGGCTACAACCAGTACGGCAAGGCGGAGTGCCACATGGTGCATGTGGACCGGTCGACGCCGGTCCACGCGATCACCGACGTCACCGTGACCAGCCAGCTGATCGGCGACTTCGCCGACACGCACCTGACCGGCGACAACGGCAAGGTGATCGCCACCGACACCCAGAAGAACACCGTGTACGCGCTCGCCCGGCAGCACGGCGTCGGGTCGCCGGAGGCGTTCGGGCTGCTCCTGGCCCGGTACTTCGTCGACGGCTTCGCGCAGGTCACGGGCGCGCGGCAGGAGGTGAACCTGGACCACTGGGAGCGGATCCCGACCACCGAGGGCGGCCCCCACGACCACGCGTTCACGAAGGCCGGCTCCGAGGTCCGGACGTGCGTGGTGACCAAGCACGGGGCCGAGGAGACTGTCATCTCCGGGCTCACCGGGCTGACGGTGCTCAAGAGCACCGGCAGCGAGTTCCACGGGTTCCCGGACGTGCCGTACACCTCGCTCGTCGAGACGGACGACCGGATCCTCGCCACGGCCGTCACCGCCCGGTGGCGCCACCTCGGCACGGACGTCGACTGGGACAAGTCCTTCACGTCGATCCGGCAGATCCTGCTCGACCGCTTCGCGCAGACCCACAGCCTGTCGCTGCAGCAGACGCTGTACACGATGGGCGAGGCGGCGCTGGCGGCCCACCCGGAGGTCGCGGAGATCCGGTTCTCCATGCCCAACAAGCACCACTTCCTGGTCGACCTGGAGAAGTGGGGCCTCGACAACCCGAACGAGGTCTGGTTCGCCGCCGACCGGCCCTACGGGCTGATCGAGGCGTCGATCGTCCGCGACGACGCGCCCCCGGCCCCGGGGGCGTGGGACGGCGTCAAGGGCTTCATCTGATGGCCGCCGACCCCACGGAGTCCACGCCCGACACCGGCACCGACGAGCGGGCCGACGCGTCCACCACCACCACCGACCCGACCCCGGCGCCCCGGCCGGAGGACGAGAAGGTCCGCGTCGGCACCGCGTTCTTCTTCGGCCTGCAGCACATCCTCGCGATGTACGCCGGGGTCGTCTCGCCGCCGATCATCGTCGCGAGCGCGGCCGGGCTCTCCGCTGCCGACCAGGCGCTCCTGGTCACCGCCGCACTGTTCGTCTCGGGCCTCGGCACCCTGCTGCAGTCGCTCGGCGTGAGGTACGTCGGCTCGCAGCTGCCGCTGGTCCAGGGCGTCTCGTTCGCCGCGGTCGGCACGATGACCGCCGTCGCCACCGAGGAGTCGGTCCCGCCGGCCGCGCGGATGGCCACGATCTTCGGGGCCGTGATCGTCGCCGGCGTGATCGGCTTCGTGATCGCCCCGCTGTTCGCGGGCCTCGTGCGGTTCTTCCCGCCCGTCGTGACGGGCTGCGTCATCACGATCATCGGCATCTCGCTGTTCCCCGTGGCGCTGCGCTGGATCCGCGGGAACCCCACGGTGAACGGGGCGCCCAACCCGAACTTCGGCTCGGGCACGAGCCTGCTGCTCGGGTTCCTGACGCTCGTGGTCACGCTGGCGATCGCGCGCTTCGGCAAGGGGCTGTGGTCCCGGCTGGCCGTCATGCTGGGCCTGGTCGTGGGCACGGTCGTCGCGACGCTCATGGGCCGGGTGAACTGGGGCGCCGTCGCGACCGGGCCGGTCTTCGCCCTGCCGCAGCCCTTCCACTTCGGCGCGCCGCAGTTCCAGATCGGCGTGATCGTCTCCATGACGATCGTCATCCTGGTGATCATGGCCGAGACGACGGCGGACCTGCTGGCCGTCGGCGAGATCCTCGGCACCAAGGTCGACCGGAAGCGGAATCGCGGCAGGGCTGCGCGCCGACATGGGGGCGACGGCGATCTCGCCGGTGTTCAACGGCATGCCGATCTCGGCCTTCGCCCAGAACGTCGGCATGGTGGCCATCACCGGCATCCGGTCCCGGTTCGTGGTCGCCGCGGGCGGCGGGATCCTCGTCGTCCTCGGCCTGCTGCCCGTGCTCGGCCGGATCATGAACGCCATCCCCCAGCCGGTGCTGGGCGGCGCCGGCATCGTGCTGTTCGGCTCGGTCGCCGCGGCGGGCATCCGGACGCTGTCCCGGGTGGAGTTCACGAACGCGAACGTGCTGATCGTGGCGACGTCGATCGGCGTCGGGCTCGTCCCGATCACCGTGCCCGAGGTCTACCTGCACCTGCCGGAGTGGCTGGCGACGATCTTCGAGTCCGGGATCTCGGCCTGCGCCATCTTCGCCGTGCTGCTCAACCTGCTGTTCAACCACTTCTCGCGAACGCAGGAACCCGCCGGGGGTCACTGAGCACGCGCGAGGGCCCGGCGGCAGGGAACTGCCACCGGGCCCCCTCGTCGATCAGCTGTCCGCGAACCGGCAGCGCGGGTCCTCGGTCGGCACCTCCAGCTTCACGAGGTAGGCGCCCACCGCCGAGTCCACGCAGGAGTTCCCCTGCAGCACGGCGGTGTGCCGGGTCCCCTCGACCGTGATCAACCGCGAGCCCAGCGCCGCGGCCAGGTCGACCCCCGCCTGGTAGGGCGTGGCCGGGTCACCCGTCGTCGAGACCACCAGGGTGGGCGGCAGCCCCTCGGCGTGCGGCAGGTGCGGCTGCGAGGTCGGCGTGACCGGCAGCATCGCGCAGGTGTCGGGGGCGGCGTCCGCGGCCGGCAGGCCGGGGTCTGCGAACGGGGCCGCCTCGGCGGCGCGCCGCTGCAGCTCCGCGCGCTCCGCCTCGCCCGCCATCGGGCCGCCGTCGAGGCAGTTCACGACCATGAGCGCCTCCTGGTCGTTGCCGTAGCTGCCGTCCGGACGGCGGCCGAAGTACCCGTCGGCCTCCGTCATCAGCGGGGTGCCGTCACCGGCGCGCAGGGCCTCGAGGCCCTGCGTCAGGCCCGGCCAGGCCGCCGGGTTGTAGAGCGAGGCGACCACAGCGGTCACGGCGTCGGAGTAGGAGAGGGTGCGCCCGTCGGACACGGGCGCTGGACGGTCGAGCAGCGGCCGGGTCAGGGACTGGAACTCCGCCGTCGCCCGTGCGGGATCTGTGCCCAGCGGGCAGTCGGCCTGTCGCGTGCAGTCCGCGGCGTAGGTGTCGAAGGCGCCCTGGAAGCCGGCCATCTGCGCGATCGCACCCTCGGCCGCCGTCTGCGTGGGGTCCACGGCACCGTCGAGCACCATGGCGCGGACGTTCTGCGGGAACATCTCCGCGTACGTCGCCCCGATCCGGGTGCCGTAGGAGTAGCCCAGGTAGGTCAGCTTCTCGTCGCCCAGTGCCGCGCGCAGGACGTCCATGTCGCGGGCCACGTCGCGGGTGCCGGAGTTGGCCAGTACGTCGGCGCCGCCGGAGCGCTGGACGCAGTTCTCGGCATCCTGCCGCGCCCGCGCCTCGGCGGCCGCGGTCCCCTCGGCGACGAGGTCGCGGAGGGACTCGGCCCGGGCGGCGTCCCACTCCGCGTCGGTGGTGCAGTCGATCGTCGGCGTGCTCTTCCCGACCCCCCGCGGGTCGAAGCCGACGATGTCGAACACGCCGGCCGCCCCCTGCGCCGCGAAGGCCGCCGCCATCTCCACGCCCGAGCCGCCCGGACCGCCGGGGTTCAGGACGAGCGAGCCGATGTGGTTCGCGCCCCCACCCGCCGCACGCAGGACGGCGATCTGCGCGGTCCGGCCCTCCGGCTTCGCGTAGTCGAGCGGCACGGTCAGGCGCGCGCACTCCACCCCCGGCGCGCCGAACAGCTCGCGTTCGCGGTCGTCGTCGGCGAGCGGGAGGCACGGGCCCCAGGCCAGCACCTGCGTGTAATAGGGCGCGAGCGCCGCCGGCGGCTCGGCCGGTGCCGCCGCGACGGGTACCGGTGCCGGCGTCGGTGCCGTCAGCAGTAGTCCCGGTACCGCGCACGACGACAGCACCGCCGCTCCGGCCGCGGCGAGCACGGCGACCGCCGCCCGCCTGGTTCTCCTGGTCCCCACAGTCCTTCCTCCCCGATCCTCCGCGGTCCCGGCCACGGGTCCGCGGCGGGGTTCAGCGGAGGATGGGGGCGTGGGGGTCACCCGGACGAGGGAGCGCACACCCGAACCGGCGGGGGTGGACCCGACGGCCGGGGTGGGGCCGGCCCCGTCCGGGCCCGGTCAGCGAGGGGAACGCGTGGTGCGGCGGGCGAGCCGGGACAGCTCGGCGAGGTCGGCGCCGGTCTCCTTCTCGACCCACGCGCCGTCGAGCGCGCCGCAGTCGATGCCGCGCAGCAGGAACCCGGCGAGCGCGGTGGCCGTCGCGGGCTCGTCGAGGAAGCCGGAGTCGGCACGCTCGCGGTAGGCGCGCAGCCGGACGGCGGCCGGGTCGGCGGCGCCGCGGAAGAAGGCGAACACCGCGGTGAACCGGCTGGGTAGCTGGGCCGGGTGCAGGTCCCAGCCCTGGTAGAAGCCGCGTTCGAGGGAGCGGCGGACGAGCCGGCCGTGCAGGGTCCAGGCCGCGCGCACCGCCTCCGGGGTCCCGACCGGCAGGACGTTGGTGGAACCGTCGGAGAGCCGCACACCCGTCCCCGCCGCCGCCACCTGCATCACGGCCTTGGCGTGGTCGGCCGCCGGGTGCTCCATGCTCTGGTACTCCGCCGCGATGCCGAGCGAGGCGGAGTAGTCGTAGGTGCCGTAGTGCAGGCCCGAACAGCGGCCCTCGGAGGCGACGATCATGCCGGGCAGCGGCGAGGCGCCGTCGAGCCCGATCACGGTCTGCGGGGTCTCGACCTGGATCTCGAACCGGAGCGTGCCGGCGGGCAGGCCGTGCGCCTCCTCGAGCGCGTCGAGCACCGCGACGAGGGCGGTGACCTGGGCCGGCGCGGTGACCTTCGGCAGCGTGAGGACGAACCCCGCCGGGACTCCGCCGCGCGCGGCCAGCTCGGCCACGAACGCGGTCAGCGTCCGGATCCCGCGACGACGGGTGGGCGCCTCCAGGCTGCGGAACCGGATCCCGGTGAAGGGCGGCGCGGTCCCGGCGTCGACGGCGGCGACCAGCTCCGCGGCCGCGCGGCGGACCTCGGCGTCCTCCTCGGCGTCCGGCCGCACGCCGTAGCCGTCCTCGAAGTCGATCCGCAGGTCCTCGATCGGCTCGGTGACGAGCTTGTCCCGCACCCGGGCGCGCAGCGCGTCGGCCGCGCCGGCCGGGATCCCCCAGCACGCGGCCAGCTCGGCCCGGCCGGGGGCGTGCGAGTCGAACACCTCGCAGGCGGTGGCGCCCCACGCGGCGGACACGGACCGGTCGAACCGGTCCGCCGGTACGTACACCGTGTGCACGGGCTGGCGGGTCCCGAGGTCGCCGGGGTAGGCGGTCGCGAGCACGGCGTCGACCGGGGCGAGGTCGCGGTCGACCGCGGTCGCCAGTTCCTCGGCGAGATCCGTCATGGACGGATCCTGCCTCACCGGGGGCCGGTCACACCGGACGGAGCGGCGTGATCCCTCCCGCGCCTCAGGCGGCCGCGGCCTCGCCGGGGCGCCGGTGGTAGCGGTCGACGTACTCCTGGCCGCTCAGCTGCGCGATCGCGTCGATGATCTCGTCGGTGACCGCGCGGCGGATGGCGGCGGAGCCCTCCAGGCCGTCGTACCGGCTGAAGTCCAGCGGCCGGCCGAAACGGACCTCGACCCGGGCCACGCGCGGCAGCTTCTTCCCCACGGGCTGCACCTTCTCGGTGCCCACGAGCCCGACGGGCACCACCACGGCGCCGGTGGACAGCGCGAGCGACGCGACACCCGTGTGCCCGCGGTGCAGCCGCCCGTCGAGCGAGCGGGTGCCCTCCGGGTAGATGCCGAAGGCGCCACCGGCCCGCAGCACCGTGCGCCCCGCCTCCAGCGCGGCGAGCCCGGCCTTGGCGTTGGCGCGGTCGACCGGGACGTAGCCGAGCGCGCCGAGGAAGCGCCCGATCAGCCGGCTCTTGAGGCTGCGCGAGGTGAAGTACTCGGCCTTGGCGAGGAAGGCCACGGGCCGCGGCGTGACCAGTGGGATCACGGCTGTGTCGACGGCCGCACGATGGTTCGCGGCGACGATCACCGGCCCGTGGGCCGGCACGTTCTGCACCCCCCGCACCCGCGGCCGCCAGATCATCCGCACCAGCGGCGCCAGCACCCACCTGATCAGGAACTGCATGACTCTTCGATCCTCCCCCGGGACCCGGCGCGACGCACCCCGACGTCGTCCGGACCAGTGTCGCGCACCCATTGTGACGCCCAGGTCACCGCCCTGGAACGTACCGACGACGTGACGTCGGCGGTTCCGCCACGTGAGGGAGGTCGTGCGGATTTGTGCGCTCCGCCAGGCGTGCCTAGCGCCGGAACCAGCGGTCCGCCGCCGGTCGGAACATCGCCACGAGCGCCGCGAGCACGGCCAGCACGTGCACCGCGCGCAGCACGACGATCACGATCGTCGGGCCGTCGGCCGCGGCGAGGAACTCCGGCACCGCGCCGCCCGCGGCCAGCCACCGCAGCGGCTCGACGACGAGCGAGACGGTGCCGAGCAGCCCCATCAGCAGCGCGACCGCCCACCGCACCGCGTCGCGGCCGGAGTACAGCCCGAGGACGAGGCCGGCGAGCCCGAGATGGATCGCGAACCGGACGGCGAGGGCGACGGGGCCGGGCGGTTCGGGGGTCGCGAACCGCACGAGGGTCTCCGCGACCCCGCAGCCGATCGCGGTGAACCACAGCGCGACGGAGGTGTTGACGGCGGCGGGCGCCGTCCCGGTGGTGGTCGTCATGCTCCGCAAGGCTTCCCGTCGGGCGGGTCGCGGTCCGCCCGGCCGGCCCCCGAGCCCGCGGTGGGGCGGCCCCCACCCGTTACCGTCACGGATCATGGCCGGACGCCGTCTCGACGTGCTCACCGTGCGCTGGTACGAGCGCCGCGAGGGCCCGGGCCCGATCGTGCCCCGCTGGCTCGCGGCGGCCCGGGCGCACCTGCCCGAGGCCGTGCCGCGCCGCTTCGGCGACGGCGAACCCCTCCGTGGGCGGTTCGACCGGGAAGGGGACGCCGGCCTCGCCGCCGCACACGCCCGCGCCGAGCAGCTGCTCTTCCTCGCCGGCACCCCGCCGGTGCACGCGGCCTCGCTCGCCGCCCGGCCGACCACGAGCTGGGGGCCGGTCGCGGCGCACACCCTGCACGCCGAGCGCGGCGCGGCCGACGACCGGGTGCGCGCGTTCGCGCTCGCCCTCGCCGGCCGGCACACGCTCTACGTGTCGGCCTCGGTGTGCCGCGACGTCCTCCTCGACCGCGGAACGCTCGTCCACGACCGGCCCGGCGGCGAGGAGCCGTACCTCGCCGCGCTGGGGGACTGGGTGGGCCTGCCGCCCGAGCCCCCGCTGTGGTGCTGGTTCGGCCCGGCGTACGTCCCGCTCGTGCGCCGGCACGTCCGCGCGGGAGCGGTCGCGGGCGGGTTGCTCCGCGACGAGGGGCCGTGGGTCCCCGAGCACCTGCGGGCCCGGCTCGACGAGCCCGACCCGGCCCGGCGCAGGGCCCCGCGCCTGCCCCGTGGCCTGCGCCGATCGGCCTGGCGGATGCTCCTCGGCCGTTAATCGGTTGCCGGGCCGGGCCGCCGTGCGCCAGGGTGATCACATCATGGAGCTCTGACACCACCCTGCGCCCGCGGCCGCGGCACGAGCCCGGCGGGCGAGATCCCGATCTTCCCCGGTGGTGTCGCCATGTCCGCTCCCTCTGCTCTGGTCGCCCAGGACCTCGTCCGCACGCTCGGCACGCGCCGGGTGCTCGACGGCGTGTCCCTCACCGCCGCCCCCGGCCGGCGGATCGGCCTGATCGGCGAGAACGGGGCCGGCAAGTCGACCCTTTTGCGGCTGCTGGCCGGCGCGGACGAGCCCGACGGCGGCACCGTCACGCGGCCGGCGGACCTGGGGTTCCTGCACCAGGAGATGCCGTACCACCCGGCCCACACCGTCGCCGACGTCGTCGACGACGCCCTGCGCGAGGCTCGCACCGACCTCGCCGAGCTGGACCGGATCGGGCATGCGCTCACCGAGGCGCCCGACGACGGCGACCTCCTCACCGCCTACGGCGAGCGGCTGGAGTCGGCCGAGCGGCACGCGGCGTGGGACGCCGACCGTCGCGCCGAGCTGGTCCTCGCCGGGCTGGGGCTCGGCGGGGTCGGGCACGACCGCGCGCTCGGCACCCTCTCCGGCGGGCAGCGCGGGCGCCTCGCGCTGGCCGCGCTGCTGCTCCGCCGGCCCGCGGCGCTGCTGCTCGACGAGCCCACCAACCACCTCGACGACGCCGCCGCGGCCTTCCTCGAGGAGGAGCTGCGGGGCATGCCGGGGGCGGTCGTGGTGGCGAGCCACGACCGCGCGTTCCTCGACGCGGTGTGCACGGACGTCGTCGACCTCGACCCCGCACTCGACGGGCCGACCCGCTACGGCGGCACCTACACCGACTACCTCGCGGAGAAGCGCGCCGAGCGGGAGCGCTGGGAGCGCCGGTTCGCCGAGGAGCAGGAGGAGCTCGCCGAGCTGCGGCACTCGGTGGCGGTGACCTCGCGGCGGGTCGCGCACGACCGGCCGATGCCCGACCGGGACAAGATGGGCTACGGCCGGCGCTCGCAGCGCATCGAGCGGCAGGTGTCGAGCCGGGTCCGGGCGGCGACCCGGCGGCTCGAGGAGCTGGAGCGGGACCAGGTGCGCCGCCCGCCCGCGCCGCTGCGGTTCCGCGCGCCCGCGCTGGCGGCGGCGTCGTCGGACGGCGTCCTCGTGACCCTCCGCGGGATCCGCGTCCCCGGGCGGCTCGCGGTGGACAGGCTCGACGTGACCGCGGACGACCGGCTGCTGGTCACCGGGCCGAACGGGGCGGGCAAGTCCACGCTGCTCGCCGTCCTGGCCGGGACGCTCGCCGCGGAGGGCGAGGTCCGGCGCCGCCGCCGGTTGCGCGTCGGGATGCTCGCCCAGGACACCGTGTTCGCCCGGCCGGACCGCACGGTGCGCGAGACCTGGGAGCACACGCTGGGCCCCGAGCGCGCCGAGGCGGTACCGCTCGTCTCGCTCGGCCTGGTCGCGCCGCGGGACCTGGGCGCCCGGGTCGGCGAGCTGTCGGTCGGGCAGCGCCGGCGGCTCGCGCTGGCCCTGCTGATCGCCGACCCGCCGCAGCTCCTGCTGCTCGACGAGCCCACCAACCACCTCTCGCCGCGGCTCTCCGACGAGCTGGAGGAGGCCCTGGGAAGCGGGCCCGGCGCCGTCGTCGTCGCCTCGCACGACCGCTGGCTGCGCCGCCGCTGGGCGGGCCGGGAGCTGGCGCTGCGCGCCTGTGCGCGGTAAGTGGTGCTCCAGCACCACTCACCGCGCACGGCGGGACTACAGCTCGGCGCGGAGGGCCTGCTGGGCGTCTGGCCGGCTCAGGCCGGTGGCCTGCAGCAGGTCGATCGCGATCGAGCGCAGCTGCGCGATCATCACCTGCTCGGACATGCCGAGGTCGCCGGCGGCCGCGCCCAGGATCGGCGAGTTGTGCACGAGGTCGAGGATCGGCTCCCGGGCCGCCTCACGGTCGCCGCCGCCGACCTGCGCGGTCAGCTTCTGCACCGCGGTGGCGAGCTGGGCGACGGCGTCGGGCAGGGCCTCGACGGCCGGCTCGTCGTCCTGCAGCGCGGTGAGCGCGCGGCGGGCGAGGACCCGGGCGTTGCGGAAGGCGTAGTCGGTGCGCTGGGCCAGCTCGCCGAACCGGGTCAGCTCGGCGCGGTGCGGCCGCCGCAGCGGGGCCACCGCGGTGACCTCGCGGCCGGACTTCACGGACGCGAGCAGCTCGTCGACCAGGGGCTGGCTGCGCCGGGCCCGCTGCAGCGCCTCGGCCGCCGCCGCCTCGTCCCGCTGCCGGAGCGCCTCGGCCACGCCGAACAGCACGGCGGCGAGCTCGTCGAGGGCCCGGCGCGCCTGCCGCCGGACCGGGCCGAGCGGGTGCGACGGCAGCAGCGCGGCGACGAGCAGCCCGACCGTGCCGCCGATCAGCGAGTCGACCCAGCGGTCGATCCCGCCCGTCTGCCCCGGTGGGAGCAGGGTCGCGACGAGTACGGCCGACGAGCCGGCCTGCGCGACGATCAGGGTGCCGCCGTCGGTGAACACCGCGGCCGCGACGGCGAGCATCACCACCAGGGCGATCTGCCACGGCCCGGAGCCGATCGCGGCGACCAGCAGGTCGCCGACCAGCACCCCGAGACTCACACCCACCACCAGCTCGGCGGTCCGGCGCAACCGGGACCCGAGCGAGACGCCGAGGATGATCACCGCGGCGATCGGGGCGAAGAAGGGGCGTGGATGCCCGACGAGGTCGGCCGCGACGAACCACGCCAGGCCCGCCGCCAGCCCGCACTGCACGATCGGCACCGCCGACATCCGCAGGCGGCGCGCGCCCAGGTGCAGCCGGGCGCGCGCCCGCGCCCCCACGTTCACGGTGCAGCGGTCAGGACACGCCCAGCGCGGCGGCCGCGGCGGGATCGGAGTCGGCGAGGAAGCCGCGGATCCGCTCGACCTCGTCCGTCTCGCCGATCGCCTCGGCCGAGCGCATCAGCGCACCCAGCGCACGCAGGAAGCCCTGGTTCGGCTCGTGCGACCACGGGATCGGGCCGAAGCCCTTCCACCCGTTGCGGCGCAGCTGGTCCAGGCCGCGGTGGTAGCCGGTGCGGGCGTACGCGTACGCGGCCACGGTGTGCTTCTCGGCCAGGGCGTTCTCCGCCAGGACGGCCCAGGCGATCGACGACGCGGGGTTGGCCGCCGCGACGTCCGCCGGGTCCTCGCCCGCGGCCAGCGCGGCCGCGGCGGGGTCGACGGGCAGGCGCGTGGGCTCGGGGCCCAGCAGGTTGCCGTGCAGGCTCATGTCTCCATCCTGCCCCGTCGACCCCTCGTGCGATCCGCCCGGGCTCAGCCCGCCAGGGACTTGCCGGCGGACTTCAGCGACTCGCAGGCCTCGACGACGCGCTCGGACATCGCGACCTCGGCCTTCTTGCCGTAGGAGCGCGGGTCGTAGGTCTTCTTGTTGCCGACCTCGCCGTCGACCTTCAGCACGCCGTCGTAGTTCTCGAACATGTGCCCGGCGATCGGCCGGGTGTAGGCGTACTGGGTGTCGGTGTCCACGTTCATCTTCACGACGCCGTAGGACAGCGCCTCGTGGATCTCCTCCAGCAGCGAGCCGGAACCGCCGTGGAACACCAGGTCGAACGGCTTGGAGCCCTCCGCCAGGCCGAGCTTCTGCGTGGCGACCTGCTGCCCCTCCTTGAGGATCTCCGGGCGCAGCTTGACGTTGCCCGGCTTGTAGACGCCGTGCACGTTGCCGAAGGTCGCGGCCAGCAGGTAGCGGCCCTTGTCGCCGGCGCCGAGGGCCTCCACGGTGCGCTCGTAGTCGCCGGGCGCGGTGTAGAGCTTCTCGTTGATGTCGTTGGCGACGCCGTCCTCCTCGCCGCCGACCACGCCGATCTCGATCTCCAGGATGATCTTGGCCTTGGCCGCCTCGTCGAGCAGCTCGGCCGCGATCTTGAGGTTCTCCTCGAGCTCGACCGCGGAGCCGTCCCACATGTGCGACTGGAAGAGCGGGTTCCCGCCCTTGGCCACGCGCTCCTGGCTGATCGCGATCAGCGGGCGGACGAAGCCGTCGAGCTTGTCCTTCGGGCAGTGGTCCGTGTGCAGCGCCACGTTGACCGGGTAGGAGTCCGCGACCACGTGGGCGAACTCGGCGAGCGCGGTCGCACCGGTGACCATGTTCTTCACCCGGGTGCCGGAGAGGAACTCGGCACCGCCCGTCGAGACCTGCACGATGCCGTCGCTGCCCGCCTCGGCGAAGCCGCGCAGGGCCGCGTGCAGCGTCTCGGAGCTGGTCACATTGATGGCCGGGTACGCATACTCCCCGCTCTTGGCCTTGTCCAGCATCTCGTTGTAGATCTCGGGGCTGGCGATCGGCATCTGAAGTGCCCTCCTCGGGTCCGCGTATTTCGCCCGCCAGTATCACCCACCAGCGCCGACGCGCCGAATGACGTGATGGTCGACTCCGCGGGCCCCGTCCACGGCACCGACTCCGCGAGCTCCGTCTGCGCGAACCGCACGCTCGATAAGGTGGCCCCCGTGGGGGCTGGAGCGAACCCGGTGGACACCGGCGGCTACGAGAGCACGGTCGAGCGCACGCTGAGCAGGCTGCGCCGGATCGACTCGCGGCCGGATCCCGCGGTGGCCGCCCCGCCGCCGCAGGCCCCGGGCGCCCCGCTCACCCTCGCCGACCTCTACCGCGACCACCGGATGCGGCTGGTCCGGCTCGCCGTGCTGCTCGTCGACGAGCCGGCCACCGCCGAGGACGTCGTCCAGGAGGCCTTCGCCGGGCTGCACCGGCACTGGGCCGGGCTGCGCGACGAGGCCGCCGCCGTCGGGTACCTGCGCACCGCCGTCGTCAACGGGTCCCGGTCGGTGCTGCGCCGGCGCCGCACGGCCCGCGAGTACGTGGCCCCGCACCAGGTCAACGCCCGGTCCGCCGAGTCCCTGGCGATGCTCTCGGCCGAGCACCAGGCCGTCGTCGACGCGCTGGGCACGCTGCCCCCGCGGCAGCGGGAGGTCCTGGTGCTGCGCTACTACGGCGGGTTGTCCGAGGCCGAGATCGCCGAGGCCGCCGGGATCACCCGCGGCACGGTCAAGTCGACGGCCAGCCGGGCGCTCGACGCGGTGGCCCGTGTCATGGCCGAACGGTCCGGGGGAAGATAGTCCCCGGGAGGACACACCAACCATGACGAACCCGCACGCCCACGCGAACCCGAACCCCTCGGTCGACCCCGGTCGCCGGCTGGCCGAGGCGCTGCACGCGCAGGCGGTCTCCTCCGCGTCCGCGCCCGCCGGGCACCCGGTCGCGCACACCGCCCCGCGGCGGTCCCCGGAGCCGCGGGCCGACGCCGCGCTGCGCCGGCAGATCGTGTGGGCGCTGGTGATCGCCCTGCTCGCGGGCCTGGTGCTGGGCGCGGGGATCGGGCTCGTCTCGCTGCTCTTCCCCGGGGTCCTTCCCACGGTCGGCTGACGGGACGCACAGGTACGCCCGGTACCGTCCTCCGCGTGACCCACACGCTTGCCCTGGGGCCCGAATGGTTGAAGCCCGACGTCATCATCGGCTGGCTCGGCCCCTGGGCGCTGCTGGGCCTGGCCCTCATCGTCTTCGCCGAGTGCGGCCTGCTGCTGGGGTTCTTCCTGCCCGGTGACTCCCTGCTGTTCACCGCCGGCCTGTTCGTGGCAACGGGGGCGATCCGCACCCCGCTGTGGGTGGTCTGCCTGCTGCTCGTGGTCGCGGCCTTCGTCGGCAACGCGTGTGGCTACGGCATCGGGCGCAAGGCCGGCCCGGCCATCTTCGACAAGCCGAAGAGCAGGTTGTTCAAGCCGCAACACGTGACGAAGACGCAGGAGTTCTTCGACAGGTACGGCAACCGCGCGATCGTCCTCGGCCGTTTCGTGCCCATCGTCCGCACGTTCATCACCGTGATGGCCGGCGTCGGGAAGATGGACGCGAAGCGCTACCTCACGTACTCGCTGATCGGGGGCGTGGCCTGGGCCGCCGGTGTCACGGTGCTCGGCTACTTCCTGGGCCAGATCGAGTTCGTGCGGGAGAACATCGAACTGATGCTCATCCTGATCGTGCTGCTGTCGGTGGTGCCGATCGCGGTCGAGTTCCTGCGCGCGCGGCGGCAGTCCCACGGGGCCGTCGCGGTCGAGGGCCACGACCCCGACGCGACCACCCGCATCCCGGTCGTCCGGCCGGACGAGCGCCCGCCCGGCCACCACCGCTGATCGACGCCGACCGACGCAGCCGACCCGGAGGAGCACGTGCGACAGACGGTCCTGGCCTTCGACCCGCTCGGCTCGGCCGGGCCGGTCACGGTCTGGGTCGTCGTGCTCGCGTTCGTGTTCCTGGAGTGCGCGTTCGTCATCGGGCTGTTCCTGCCGGGCGACTCGCTGCTCGTCGCGGCGGGCGTGGTGCTCGCCGCCCAGCAGCACGAGCTCTCGGCCTGGCTGCTCTCGGCCGCCGCGGTGATCGTCGCGGTCGCCGGCAACCAGGTCGGCTACCTCGTGGGGCGCTACACCGGGAACCGGATCAAGGTCCGCAAGGGCGGGAAGCTCCTGACCAGGGAGAACCTCGACCGGGCGGGCCGCTTCCTCGACCGGTGGGGGTTCTGGTCGGTCGTCGTGGCCCGGTGGGTGCCGTGGGTCCGCACGCTCGCCCCGGCCATCGCGGGCGCGGCGCGGATGGACAACCGCAAGTTCCTGCTGGCCAACCTGGTCGGCGCCCTCGCGTGGGTGCCCACGCTGATGATGCTCGGCTACTACGCCGCCGGCCTGCTCGACCGCATCCCGTGGGTGCGGCACGTGGCGGTCGTCGCGGCGATCGCCTTCTTCGTGGTCGGCACCGCCGTCGGGGTCGTCCGGTACGTCATGGAGGTGCGGCGGCCGGTCGACGACGAGGCGCGGGTCGGATCCGGCGCCACCCCCTCCGGGGCCGGCCCGGGCGTCGACCCCACGGCGGCCGACCGGCCCTGATCGGCCCCGATCCTCAGGCGGCGCCCGTGCGCTCCAGCCGGGCGGCGGCCTCCAGCAGCATCCAGCCCGAGAGCTGCACCGACAGGTCACCCTCCGGCGCCCCGGCGGCCGGCCGGCGGGCGGGCCGGCGCCAGTCGTGCGCGAACGCCGGCCCCGCGGCCGTGTCCGCCCGGTTCTCCCACACCGACTCCGCGCTGGCCAGGACGAGGTCGCGGGCGTGCGGCAGCCTCGGCCGCCGGACCGCGGCGTCGGCCAGGTAGCGGGCGAGGATGCCGTTGAACAGGCCGCCGTCGCCGCCGTCGTCGTAGCCGCCGATCACCCCGCTCGGCTCGGCCAGGCCGCGCGCCGTCGCCGCCAGCACCGCGGCGGCCCGCTCGTGCCAGCGGGCGTCCCCCTCCCGCTGCGCGAGCTCGACGCAGGCGCCGAGGTACACGCCCTGGCAGTACGTGTAGGTGGTGCCCGCGACCTCCCGGACCGCGCCCCCGGCGTCGAGCCGGACGCCGTCGCGGACCAGGCCCGAGGCCGGGTCGACGAGGGTGGCCGCCATCCAGTCCGTGAGCGCGGCGGCCGTCACCAGGTCGTCCGACGAGCCGGTGCGGGCAAGCAGGATCGCGGCCGGGCCGTTGGCGGGGGCGTTCTTGAAGTCGTCGCCGCGGCGCCACCAGATCCCACCGCCGCCCGCCGGGGTGTGCGCGGCGCGGATCCGGGCCGTGACGGCGTCGAGCGCCCCGTGGCGGCTGCGCACCCGCACCCCCGCCCGCTGGACGGCCAGGCCGAACCAGGCGATGTCGTCGTAGTAGTCGTTGGTCCAGCGGCCGAGGTTGCGGACCCGCACGCCCCGGACCATCCCGGCGATCGCGGCCGCGCGGCTCCGGTCCGGCGCCCGGATCTGGGCGTCGACCAGGCAGTCGAGCAGGTGGGCCTGCCACCAGTAGTGCCACGGCCCGACGAGCGCCCGGGCCCGCTCGCGCGGCGCGGCGGGCCGCGGGCTGCGGACCTGCCCGATCCGGGTGGCCGGCAGCGCGCCGCCGACGCGGTGCAGGTAACGACGGGTGACCGCGCGTTCCGCGGCGGCCGCCCGGTCCGTCCACAGGCTGGTCATCGCCGCGATCATCGCAGAGATTTTCTGTCGGGGGTCGGGCCTACCGTCCGCGGCATGAACCCCGAGATCCCGTCCGAGATCCCCTCCGAGCTCGTCCACCGCATCGACCAGTACGAGGCCTGGCAGCGCGAGACCATCCGCCGGCACGGCTGGGCGCTGCAGGCGGTGCTGGGGGATGCCGACGGTCCGCCGTTCGTCTACACGGTCGGGCTGTCCGGCTTCGACCATCCCGAGCTGATCGTGTTCGCGGTCAACCAGGCCACGGCGGCGCGGGCGCTGAACCGGCTGGGGGAGTACGTCCGGCTCGGCGGCCGGCTCGGCCCCGGGGACACGGTGGGCCTGCCCGAGGGCCTGGTCAGCCTGCTCGCCTTCCCCGACTCCGCGGACTGGCTGCTGGGCGCAAACCGGCTGTACCGGGTCCCGGGCGGGCCACCGGTCGAGGCGCTGCTGGTGGTTCCCGAGGAGGGCTACGCCGAGGAGCCCGGGGAGGACCTGCCCTGCCGGTTCTGTGGGTGAGGGGCGGGATCCGCGGGGTGCGGCGGCGGAATCCGTGGCCGGATCCGAGGGCTCCCCGTCGTTGACGCCATGACCGGGGTCCGCGACCGTGGAGTCGTGACCCACCGATCCGGCCGCCAACGCGTGGTGGTCCCCCTCTTCGACGGCATCCAGCCGCTCGACGTCGTGGGGCCGCACGAGGTGCTGCGCATCGCGACCTACGTGGCGGGCGGCCGGGGGTACGACGTCGAGCTGGTCGGCGTGCGGCCGGGTCCGGTGCGCTCGGAGACCGGGCTGGACCTCGTCGCCCGCAGCGGCCTGCCGACCGGGCCGATCGACACCCTGCTCGTCCCGGGCGGCGGCGGCGCGCGTCGGCAGGGGCCGTCGGGCAGCCGCGGCAACGAGACCGAGCTGGTGAACTGGATCCGGCACGTCGCGCCGCAGACGCGGCGGCTGGTGTCGGTGTGCACCGGGGCGTTCCTGCTGGCGGCGGCCGGGTTGCTCCGCGGCGAGCCCGCGACCACCCACTGGCGGTGGGCCGAGCGGCTGTCCGAGGAACACCCGGAGGTCGACGTCCTGCCGGACCCGATCTACGTGCGCAGCGGTCGGATCTGGAGCTCGGCCGGGGTCACGGCGGGGATGGACCTCGCGCTGGCGCTGGTCGAGGAGGACCTCGGGCCGGACGTGGCACAGAGCGTGGCGCGCGAGCTGGTGCTGCCGGTCCGCCGCGCGGGCGGGCAGAGCCAGTACGCCAGCCCGGTCTGGGCGCCGCCGGCCCCGCGGCCGTCCGTGCGCGCGGCCCAGGACATCGTGCACGCCGAGCCGGCCGCGGACCTGCGGGTCCCGGTGCTCGCGGCGCGAGTGGGGATGAGCGAGCGGCACTTCGCCCGCGAGTTCACCCGGCTCGTGGGCACCCCGCCCGGCGTGTACGTCGAGCGGGTGCGGGTCGAGGCGGCCCGCGGCCTGCTCGAGTCGGGCGGGCTCACCGTCACCGCGGTGGCCTCGCGGGCCGGGTTCGGCTCGGCCGAGACCATGCGCCGCGCCTTCCTCCGCCGCCTCGGGGTGGCGCCCGACCACTACCGCCGCCGGTTCGCCGGCCGGCCCGGTATCGCCGGGAGCTGACCCGCGCACCGTCCGACCGACCGTCGCCGTCGGCCGGTCAGCCGGTCCTGTCCTGCCCGAAGGAGCCCGCCATGCAGGTCGCCATCCCGCTCTTCCCCCGCCTGACCGCCCTCGACGCGATCGGCCCCTACGAGGTGCTGCAGCGCGTGCCGGACCTCGAGGTGGTGTTCGTCGGCGCCGAGCACGGCGAGGTCCGCACCGAGAACGGGATGCTCGGCCTCACGGTCGACGCGACGTTCGCCGAGGTGCCCGATCCCGCGGTCGTGGTCGTGCCCGGTGGGATCGGCAGCCGCGACCACCTCGACGGCAGCCCGCTCGTCGACTGGGTGCGCGCCGTGCACCCCGGCACCCGTGCGACCACGTCGGTCTGCACCGGATCCCTGATCCTCGGCGCGGCCGGGCTGCTCAGGGGCCTGCCCGCGACCACGCACTGGGGCGCGGTCGACATCCTGGCGCGCTTCGGCGCCGAGCCCGTGCGGCAGCGCGTCGTCGAGCTGCCGGAGCAGCGGATCACCACCGCCGCCGGCGTCTCGTCCGGGATCGACATGGCGATCCGGCTGGTCGCGCGCCTGGTCGACGAGGTCGCCGCGCAGGCTGCCCAGGTCTACGTCGAGTACGACCCGGAGCCGCCGTACAAGGCCGGCCACCCGGACCAGGTCGGCGAGGAGGTCATGGCGCGGATCGCGGAGTACCGCGCCGCCCGCTCCTGATCCGTGTTCCGCCCTCTGCCGAGGGTCCGCGACCCGGACCTCCGGCCACCGTCGAAGGAGACGTCATGTCGATCCGTTCCACGCTTCCCGTCACCACCCGCCCCCGCACCCGTGCCGAGCTGCGCGCCGTCGTGACGGATCGCCGGTTCGTCCGGCACTACGTCGAGATGGTCGTCGCGATGGTCCTCGGCATGGTCGTGCTGCTCCCGCTCTGGCGGCTCGCCGGCCTGCCCGACGTGAGCGGCTCGGTCGAGCTGCACTCGTTGCTGATGGCCACCTCGATGACCGTCGGGATGAGCGCGTGGATGCTGGTGCGCCGGCACTCGTGGGCGGCGATCGGCGAGATGGCGGCGGCGATGTACCTGCCGTTCGTGGTGCTCTTCGTGCCGTTCTGGGCCGGCCTCCTCGACGGGCACGGCGTGATGATGGCCGGGCACGTCCTGATGCTCCCGGCCATGCTGCTGGCGATGCTGCGCCGGCCCGCCGAGTACGTCGGCCACCACCACTAGCCGCGGGCCGCGCCACCCGCGGGTCACCTCGTCACCGGGCGGCCTCGACCGGGAGACCGGCCAGGACGTCGGTGGCGAGGTGCTCCGGCCCCACGCCCTGCACGAGGATCGCGGCGCCCTCCGAGTTGCGGGTCCGCAGCGGCAGGATCGCCCGGTACCCGGGCGAGCGGTACCACGCCCGGGCCTCTTCGAGCCCGGGGAAGGCGATCACCACGAGGTTGCCGGGGAACTCGCCCTCGAGCACCTCGGGCAGGTCGCCGTGGATCAGGAAGGTGCCGCCGTAGGGCGCGAGCGTGGCGTCGATCCGCTGCAGGTACTCCACGATCTCGGCGTTCGGCGTCACGCTGCGCAGGTGGGCGACGGCGTAGGCGGTCATGTCGTTCCTCCTCGTTCCGGGTGTCGGCGTCGAGCGTCGCCCCGGAGCGGGCGCCGGTCGATGACGTCGGAGATGAGGCCGCTGTGCACCTCGACCGGACGTGACGCGGCGCACCCTTGCTGAGTTCCTCTTTGCAACGCAGACTGGGTTGCATCGAGGCACTCAGATCGAGGAGGATCCGATGCGGGACGCGGTGATCGTCGAGGCCGTCCGGACGCCAGTCGGCAAGGGCAAGCCGGGCGGCGCGTACGCCGAGGTGCACCCGGTCGAGCTGCACGCGCACGCCATCCGCAGTGCGGTGGAGCGGGTGCCGGGGCTGCGCCCGGGCGAGGTCGACGACGTCATCGGCGGGGTCGTCGGGCAGGTCGGCGAGCAGAGCGGCAACACCACCCGGTTCGCCGCGCTGGCCGCGGGCCTGCCGGAGTCGGTGCCGGCCACCACCGTCGACCGCCAGTGCGGCAGCAGCCAGCAGGCCCTGTCCTTCGCGGCGCAGGGCGTGATCGCCGGGGCCTACGACGTGGTCGTCGCCTCCGGCGTCGAGTCGATGTCGCACGTGCCGATCGGCAGCTCCGCGAACGTCGACGGCGTGCGGGCGGACGTGCACGGCCCGTCGATCGCCCGGATCTACCCCGGCGGGCTGATCCCCCAGGGCGTGAGCGCCGAGCTGATCGCCCGCAGGTGGGGCCTGTCCCGCACGCAGCTCGACGAGTTCGCGCTGACCAGCCACCAGCGCGCCGCGGCCGCGTGGGAGCAGGGGTTCTTCGCCTCACAGGTCGCGCCGCTCAAGGTCGCGCACGCCGACGGCACCGTCACACAGCTCGAGCGGGACGAGACCGTCCGTCCGGGCACCACCCTCGAGGCGCTCGCCGGGCTGCGGCCGGCGTTCGCCGATTCGCGTTGGACCGACCGCTTCGGCGATCTCGACTGGAAGGTCACCGCGGGCAACTCGTCGCCGATCAACGACGGCTCCGCCGCCCTCGTCGTGACCACGAGCGAGATCGCCGCACAGCGCGGCTGGCGGCCGCGCGCCCGGATCCACACCACCACCGTCACCGGCGACGACCCGGTGTACATGCTCACCGGGATCATCCCGGCGACGGCGAAGGTCCTGGCCAGGGCCGGGCTGACGATCGCGGACATCGACGCCTTCGAGGTCAACGAGGCCTTCTCCTCGGTCGTCCTCGCCTGGCTCGCCGAAACCGGCGCGGACCCGGCGAAGGTCAACGTCGACGGCGGCGCCATCGCCATCGGCCACCCGCTCGGCGCCAGCGGCGCCCGGATCGCCACCACGCTGCTCGGCGTCCTCGAGCGGACGGGTGGGCGCTACGGACTGCAGACCATGTGCGAGGCGGGCGGCACCGCCAACGCCACCATCATCGAGAGGCTCTGACCATGGACATCTCCGGGAGCGTCGCGCTGGTCACCGGCGCGAACCGCGGGCTCGGCAGGGAGCTCGCCGCGCAGCTTCTCGAGCGCGGCGCCAAGATCGTCTACGCGGCCGTCCGCGACCCGCAGTCGGTCGGCGACGAGCGGCTGGTCCCCGTGGCGCTCGACGTCACGGACCCCGAGTCGGTCCGGCGGGCCGCCGAGGCGTGCGGCGACGTCACGCTCGTCGTGAACAACGCCGGCCGGGCCGGGGCCGGGTCGCTGCTCACCGCCGACCTCGACGCGGTGCGGGCCGAGCTGGAGACGAACTACCTCGGCCCGCTGCAGGTGGTCCGGGCGTTCGCGCCGGTGCTCGCGCGCAACGGCGGCGGCGCGGTCGTCGACGTGCTGTCCGTGCTGTCCTGGCTGGCGCTGCCGGCCTCCGGCTCGTACTCGGCGTCGAAGGCGGCGGCGTGGTCGCTGACCAACTCGGTCCGCGCCGAGCTGCGCGGCCAGGGCACGCTCGTCGTCGGGGCGCACATGGGCTACATGGACACCGACATGACCGCCAGTCTCGACGTCCCGAAGATCCCGCCGGCACAGGTCGCCGCGCAGATCCTCGACGCCGTCGCCGCAGGTGAGGAGGAGGTCCTGGCGGACGACATCACCCGCGGAGCCAAGCAGCTGCTCAGCGGACCTCCCGGCGCCCTCGCCCCGTCGCGCTGACCAACGGGCGCGGTGACGGACGTCGAGGTACGGACCGATGCTCGCGGGGATCGTGGTGGCACGCCTCCCCGAAGATCCGCGCGAGCGTGACGGGAGCGCTGCCGGCACCACCACACGGTCACACTCGCAGCGATCTTTGGCGATACCCGTCCCTGAAGATCCACGTGAGCGTGACGAGAGGGCTGTCGGCACGACCGCACCGTCACACTCGCAAGGATCTTGGCGGCACACGCTTCGAAGATCTGCGCGAATGTGGCAGGAGCGTCGTCGTCACCACCGCACCGTGACACTCGCGGCGATCTTGGCGGTACCCGTTCCCGAAGATCCGCGTGAGCGTGACGGGAGGGCTGTCGGCACCACCACACCGTCACACTCGCAGCGATCTTGGCGGTACCCGTCCCTGAAGATCCGCGCGAGTGTGACAGGAGAGCTGTCGGCACGACCGCACCGTCACGCTCGCGGCGATCTTTGGCGGTACCCGTTCCCGGATATCCACGCGAGTGCGACAGGAGCGTCGGCACCGCCGCGCCGTCACACTCGAAGCGATCATGGTGCTGCTGACCGGGCCGTGATCGTCGCCGGCGTGACCGGAGCGCTGCCGGACCCGCCGCGCTGTCACACTCGTGCGAATCTTGGGCGGCGCCGCTACCAGGCGCGGGAGAGGTCGGCGTGCTGCCGGACCCAGGCGTGCATGGTGATGCCGGCGGCGACACCGGCGTTGATCGAGCGGGTGGAGCCGAACTGGGCGATCGAGACCAGGAGGTCGGCGCCGGCCCGGGCCTCGTCCGTCAGGCCCGGGCCCTCCTGGCCGAAGAGCAGCACCGCCTCGCGCGGCAGCTCGGCGGTCTCCAGCGGCACCGAGCCCGTGGTGTTGTCGACCGCGACCACCGCGAGCCCGTGCTCGCGGGCGAAGGCGAGCAGCTCGGCGACGTCCGGGTGGTGGTGCAGCGTCTGGTAGCGGTCGGTGACCATCGCGCCGCGCCGGTTCCAGCGCCGTCGACCGACGATGTGGACCGCGGCCGCGGCGAACGCGTTGGCGGTGCGGACGACCGTGCCGATGTTGTGGTCGTGCCCGAAGTTCTCGATCGCGACGTGGAACGGGTGGACGCGGGTCGCGAGGTCGGCGACCACGGCCTCGCGCCGCCAGTACCGGTAGGCGTCGACGACGTTGCGCCGGTCACCGTGGGCGAGGAGCTCGGGGTCGTAGCGCGGGTCGTCGGGCCACGGCCCCTCCCACGGGCCGACGCCCACCTGGTCGGGCACGGCCCACTCGGTCGCCCCGCGACTGTCCTCCTCCACGACCCCATGATCCCGCCCGACGTCGCCCAGTCGCACACGACTCCGCCACCGCACACCCGCCGCACCCCCACAACCCGTGCGCGAGTGCCCGCAAAGACTGCGCCACCCCGGTCGACCGGACTCCCGATCAGCAATGCGCGCCGCCGTCGACCATGATCCACGTCCGGGCAGCGCAACGTTCGCTTTCCGGACGTTCGCTGCCGAACCGTGGATCTTGCCGCCGACTGCGGTGCAGGGAGCAGTCAGTCGGAGGTGCGGATGCCGTACTGCGCGATCTTGCGGTAGACCGTGGCGCGGCTCATCCCCAGCATCTCGGCGGCCTGGGTGACCGTGACACCGGGTTCGGCGAGGCAGCGGGCGATCTCGTCGCGCTCGAGGGTCTCGATGCGGGTCAGCGTGCGGCTGGAGCCGCAGAGGACCTCGGGGGCGAGGTGCCGGGCGTCGACGACGTCGCTTCGGGTCACGGCCTCGCGGACGACCCGCCGCAGCTGCTCGACGTTGCCCGGCCAGGAGAAGGTCCGCATCGCCTTGACCGCGGCCGGGGTGAACCGGACCTCCCGCCCGCGGGCCCGGGCGCCGAGGTGCTCGGCGAGGGGGAGGACGTCGTCGGGACGGCGGCGCAGCGGCGGCACCTCGACCACGACGTCGACGAGCCGGGCGAGCGGGGCCGGGATCGCCGCGGCCTCCGACGCGGTCACGGCGAGCGACGACCGCGGCGCGGCCGCCACGATCCCCGCCAGCTCGGTGGCGGCCCACTGCGGGAGCGCGTCGACCCCGCCGGCGATGACGCTCGTCGTCTCCTTGGCGAGCTCGGGGGTCCACAGCGCGAGCCAGGCCTCGGCGTCGCGCGGGTTCGGCGGCCGGGCGTTGAGGATCCGGTGGTCGCGGTGCACCATCCGCAGCGCCGTGCCGAGCAGCGCGGTCTTGCCCGCGCCGGCCTCGCCGACCACGGCGACGACCTGCCCCGCGCGCAGCGCCGCGACCACCTCGTCGAGCGCCGCCCGCCAGGCCCGGCCGAGCTCGGGCGGCGCGTCGGCACCGCGGTGCGTGGAGTACACGCGGAAGACCTCGCCCCGCGGGGTCGGCCGCGGCTCGGCGCCGCGGCCGCGGGCGAGCATGAGCGCGCTGGTGTGCCCGGCGGCCATCTGCGCCAGGGCGAGGAGGAGCCCGTCGGACTTGTCCGACCAGGTGGTGAGGTTGACGCTGCCGACGAGCCGCCCGAACACCGGGTCCATCACCGGCACCGCCGCGCAGGTGTAGCCCCAGAGGCCGGTGCAGTAGTGCTCGTCGCCGCGGACGAGCGACGGCGCGCGGTCGGCCAGCGCGAGGCCGAGCCCGTTGGTGCCCGCCTCCCGCTCGGAGAAGGCGAAGCCGGGGGCGAGGTAGGTCCGGTCGAGCGCGTCGACCAGCGCCTTCTCGTCGCACATCCGGCTGAGCACGAGGCCGTCGGCGTCGGTGAGCATGAGACTGACCGGCTCGCCGGCGAGGGTGTCCCGCAGGCCGTGCAGCACCTCGTTGCCGCACTCGTAGAACAGCGACTGGTCGTCGACCGCGCCGGTGAACGCCGGGTTCACCGCGTCGAGCGGGATCCCGTAGCTCTCGCTGCGCCGCCACGACGCGGACAACCGCGGGGCCGCGACACCGCCGCCTCGTCGGATCTCCTCCACGCGCACCTCCTCGAGCGCCACCCGCCCCTCGACTCTGACACAGCGCGCCGGACGCCCGGTGCGACCCGCGTCTCAGGTTGAGACTCGAATCGGCCCAACCCGGCCGTCCGGCTGCCTAGCGTCGCCGCCAACCCGAACACGCTGCTGCGACGACCAGAGCCGACCAGCCAGGAGGACAACGATGTACTCGAAGGACGGGGAGAACTACCTCATCGTCGACGCCCACATCGCGTTGTGGGACGCCCGACCGGAGAACCAGCGCAACATCCACGGCAAGCAGTTCATCGACTGCTTCTACGACTACCACCGCAACCTCAGCCCGGAGTCCGAGGTCTGGCCCTACGAGGAGTACCTCTACCAGGGCGGCGACCGGCTGATGCACGACCTGTTCGAGGTCGGCTACGTCGACCACGCGATCTTCCAGCCGGCGGCGCTCGGCGAGTTCTACAACAACGGATTCGGGCAGACCGAGGAGGCGTTCGCGCTCGCGCAGGCCCACCCGGACAAGCTCACCTACAACCACTGCTGGGACCCGCGCTTCGGTGAGGTAGGCCTGAAGCAGCTGCGCGAGGACGCGAAGCGGTTCAACCTCAAGGGCTGCAAGCTCTACACCGCGGAGTGGCACGGCGACTCCCGCGGCTGGAAGCTCGACGACCCGTGGTCCTACCGCTACCTCGAGGCGGCCCAGGAGCTGGGGATCACGAACATCCACATCCACAAGGGCCCGACCATCCGGCCGCTGGACCGCGACGCGTTCGACGTGGCCGACGTCGACAAGGTCGCCACCGACTTCCCCGACATGAACTTCGTGGTCGAGCACTGCGGCCTGCCGCGGCTCGAGGACTTCTGCTGGATCGCCACCCAGGAGCCGAACGTCCACGCCGGTCTCGCGGTCGCGATCCCCTTCATCCACACCCGGCCGAAGTACTTCGCGCAGATCATCGGCGAGCTCCTCTACTGGCTCGACGAGGACCGCATCCAGTTCTCCAGCGACTACGCCCTCTGGACGCCGCGCTGGCTGGTCGAGAAGTTCGTCGACTTCCAGATCCCCGAGGACATGACCGAGTACGCGCCGCTCACCACCGCGCAGAAGAAGAAGATCCTCGGGCTCAACGCCGCCGCGATGTACGACATCCCGGTCCCGGCCGAGCTGCAGCTCCCGCGCGAGGAGCCGCAGGCCGTGGCGGTGGCGTGATGAGCCCCGTCGGCCGGTCCCGGCAGGAGGACGCCTGGCGGGCGCTCGACGCCGTCGTCGACCCCGAGCTCGACGAGCCGATCACCGACCTGAAGTTCGTGCGGTCCCTCGACGTGACCGGCGCCGACGTCATGGTGCACCTGCGGCTGCCCACCAGCTTCTGCGCCCCGAACTTCGCCTACCTGATGGCGTCGGACGCGAAGGACGTGCTCACGGCGCTGCCGTGGACCCGCCGCGTGGGGGGGGGGGGGGGCGGCCCCCCCCCCCCCCCCCCCCGAAAAAAACGGGGGGGCGCCCGCCGCCGCGCCCCCCGCCCCCAACACCCCCCCGCACCGCAGGGCCCAGAGGGGGGGCG
>NZ_JBEZDN010000004.1:0-49330 GCF_040648315.1 Pseudonocardia sp. NPDC049154 | reverse complement strand
CTCCCCCCCCGCGCGGGCCCCGCTCTCCGCGCCTAGGTGGTGGCCTGCCCCGATAGCGGGGCGCCCCGGGCGCGCCGCGCCCCCGGCGGGGGGGCCCCCCCCCCCCCCCCCCACCACGACTCCGACCTGATCAACACCGGGCTGGCCGCCGACGCCGGCTACCGCGGCACCTTCGCCCACGAGGCCGAGCAGGACCTCGAGGAGCTGCGGACCACGTTCCGGCGCAAGGCCCACACGGCCGCGATGGAGCGGGTGCTGACCCGGATGGTCCGGGGCGGGTGCGCGGTCGAGGACCTGGGCCGCGTCACGATCGGCGACCTGCCGCTCGACGACGCCACCCGCGCCCTGCTCCGCCGCCGCGCCGCGATCGGGCTGCGGACCGGCGAGGACCTGCCGGTGTTCGTCGACCACAGCGGCACGCCGTACCCGCAGGTCGAACTGCCGCTGCAGCTGCGCCTGGCGCGGTCCACCCGGATCTCGATCGAGGGCAACGCCCACTTCTGCCGTGGCCTGCTGGCCACCCGTTACGACTTGGCCGGAACAGAGAGCAGGGAGACCGCGTGATGAGGGCCGTCCAGGTGGTGGGGTACCACCGCAACCTCGAGATGACCGACGTGCCGGATCCGACCGTCGTCGCGCCGTACGACGTGATCGTCAAGATCGGCGGCGCGGGAGTGTGCCGGACCGACCTGCACATCCTCGAGGGGCAGTGGGCCGAGAAGTCGCAGGTCACGCTGCCGTACACGATCGGGCACGAGAACGCGGGCTGGGTCGCCGCCGTCGGGTCGGCGGTGACCAACGTGGCCGAGGGCGACAAGGTGATCGTGCACCCGCTGATCACCTGCGGGCTCTGCCGCGCCTGCCGCTCCGGCGACGACGTGCACTGCACCCAGTCGCAGTTCCCGGGCATCGACACCAACGGCGGGTACGCCGAGTACCTGCGGACCTCCGCCCGCAGCGTCGTCAAGCTGGACGACGCGCTGGAGCCGGCCGACGTCGCCGCGCTCGCCGACGCGGGTCTGACCGCCTACCACGCGGCGGCCAAGGCGGCCCGGCGGCTCGGCCCGCGCGACACCTGCGTGGTGATCGGCGCCGGCGGGCTGGGACACATCGGGATCCAGGTGCTGAAGGCGTCGACGCCGGCGACGATCGTCGTGGTGGACCGGAATCCGGAGGCCGTGAAGCTGGCCGAGTCCATCGGCGCGGACCTCGGGGTCGTGGCGGACGGCGGACACGTGGACCACGTCCTGGAGCTCACCCGCGGGGAGGGCGCCGAGGTCGTCGTGGACTTCGTGGGCGAGGGCGGCAGCACGTCCGAGGGCCTGCAGATGACCAAGCAGGCCGGGGACTACCACGTGGTCGGGTACGGCGAGAACGTCGACGTGCCGACGATCGACCTGATCTCCGCCGAGAAGAACATCGTGGGCAACCTGGTCGGCAGCTACAACGACCTGTGCGACCTGATGGAGCTCGCCGCGCGCGGCCTGGTCACGCTGCACACCGCCCGCTACAGGCTGGACGACTTCCAGCAGGCGATCGACGACCTCGACGCCGGCCGGGTCCGCGGGCGGGCGATCCTCGTCCCCTGACCGGATCTGGCGACTCGCGCGTCCACATCTCCCGACTCGCGCGTCCACATCTCCCGACTCGCGGGCAGGACTCCGCGAGTCGGGAGATCTGGCACCGCGAGTCGGGAGTTTCGGCGCGGGGCGCTGGGCGCGGAAGGCTGTTGCGTGCGCGGCGGCCCACTCGGCGAAGGTCGTCGCCGGCGCGCCCGTGAGCTCCTCGACGGTGGACTGCACCCGGGCGGGCCGGTCGACGCCGCCCTTCAGGATCGTGTCCACGTACCACTCCGCGCTGCCGCCCATCTCCGGCCGCAGGACCTCGACGGCCTCGTCCCGGCTGACCTGCACGAACTCCACCGGCTTCCCGCGGGCCGCCCCGATCCGCTCCGCCAGGTCGACGCGGGTGAGCACCTCCGACCGGTGAGCGGGTACGACCTGCCCTCGTGCCCGGGCGTCGTCAGGGCGACCGCGGCCACCCGGGGGATGTCGTCCATCGCGATCGGGGTGCTGCGGCCCTCCGGGTAGGGCTCGCGCACGGCGTCCGTCGCGATGATCTGCGGCGCCCAACTCAGGGTGTTCTCCATGAAGTCGCCGGGGGACAGGTGCGTCCAGGCCGGGCCGCTCGCCTCCACCGCCTTCGCGACCCCGCCCCACCAGCTCTCGTGCTCACCGGAGAGGTCCACGACCCGCTCCACCCCCGCCTCGCGGGCCAGCCGCAGCACCTCCTCGACCGTGTCCGGCGTCGGCGCGAGGTACATCGCGGAGACGCCTTCCAGCGCCGCGGGCAGGGTCTCGGGCTCCCGCAGGTAGCCGAGGGCGACCTCCACGCCCTCGGGCAGTGCCGCCCTGGCCGGGTCCGTGGTGAGCGCGCGGACCGCGCCCGCCCCTGCCGCCACCAGGTGGTCGACGACCTTCCGTCCGATGTTCGCCGTCGCGCCCGTCACCAGGATCGTCATCATGTCCCCCATCTCAGTACGGCGTACGGAAAACTCCATCAGTACGCCGTACGGAGTTGCACGCGAGAAAAAACGCCGGCCCGCGAGTGGTCCGCGGGCCGGCGTCCGACGCGTGCTCGGTTACGGGGCGGACGGCGGCGGCGTGGCCGCGGCCGAGCTGCCCTCCTCCCGCTCGCGGATCGCGGGCAGCGCCAGCCGGACGGGCGCGTGGGCGCGGTGCGCCCCGGCCGCCGCGGCGTGGTACTCCTCCAGCTGAGCCAGGAAGTCCGGGTCGGCGTAGATGCGGCCGTCGATCGTCGGGCCCTCCCGCCCGGTGAGCACCGCCTCGACGTCCTCGCCGGTCAGCGTCTTGTGCGTCTCCAGCGCGTGCGCGATGGCGAGCACCGAGGAGCGGTTCTCCCGGAGGATCTCCGCGGCCTTGTCCAACAGCCCGTCGAGGTGGTCCTCGATCCGGTCGGCGAGCGCCCGGCGGAGCACCTCCTCGGCGCTGCCGTCCTTGCCCGGCACGCCCTTGCCGCCGCCCGGGGCGCCGACCTCGAGCCGCCGGGCCGACGAGTACGACGACACCGTCGACCCCATGCCCCAGAAGCCCTCCATGAACGACGCCACGGTCGTCGCCGACTCGAGGTCGCCGGAGACGCCGGACGAGCTGTCGCCGTCGAAGAACATCCGCTCGCCCGCCAGCGACGCGAGCGAGACGAGGATGTCCGCCTCGTACTCCGAGCGCCACCGGGTGAACTGGTCCTCCGGCGGGATGCTCGCGACCATGCCCAGGTAGTCCGAGCCCTTCTCGATCGTCGCGAGGTCGATCTCCATGTGCTCGCGCACCCGGAAGGCGACGACGGCGTGGCAGCCCTCGTGCACGGCGACGGCGTGCCGCTCGCGCTCGATGTACTCCACGTCCTCGGGCGGGCCGAGCTCCTTGAGCTGCTTGGCCTTCATCAGGTCGCGGTAGGTGATGACCTCGCGGCCGTCCCGGATCGCGGTGATCAGGGCCTCGTTGACCAGGTCCTTGATCGTCGCGCCGGTGGCGTACGGGGTGATCGTCGCGAGCTTGTCGAGGTGCTCGTCCGTGATCTCGTGCGGCACCTTGTCCAGGTAGCCCTGGTAGGTGCGGATCCGGCCGGCCTTCGAGGGGTAGCCGACGCGGTAGATCCGGTCGATGCGGCCCGGCCGCAGCAGCGCCTCGTCGAGCGACTCCGGCATGTTCGTGGCCATCATGACGAGGATCCGGTACTTGGGCGGCGGCTTCGGCCGCATGCCCAGCGCCCGCCGGCCCCACCGGTTGAGCAGGCCGCGGGGCTTCTTCAGGCCGGAGAGCTCGGTGAGCAGCGCCTGCAGCGTGCCCATGCCGCCCCCGCCGCCGCCGTTCATCGCGCCGCCCATCACGAAGCGGCTGCGCGGCTCCTCGACCGGCGGGGTGCTGCCCATGGACTGCCGGAACAGCATCGACTGCGTGTCCCGCGACAGGTAGGAGAAGCCGTGGCAGCCGGTCCCGTGGAAGGGCGCCGGGCCGAACCCGCGGGGCGCGCCGCCGGGCCCCGTGACCGCCAGCGAGCCGCGGTTGCCCAGCGCGTCCGCCTCGTCGAAGAAGACGATGACGCCGCCGTAGCGCAGCGAGAGCTTGCGCAGCTTCCGGAACAGCGACTTCACCTTGAGGATGCCGACGCCCATGAACATGTTGATGAAGGCGCCCGGGTCGACGAAGACGTAGGGCTTGCCGGTCTCGCCCGCGACGGCCTCGGCCATCAGCGTCTTGCCGGTGCCGGGCGGGCCCCAGAGCAGGAGGCCGCCGGGGACGTAGCCGCCCTTGGCCTCGATCTCGTCCGGCTTCTCCAGGAACATGATGTTCTCGCGGATCCGCTGGACCACGTGGTCCTGACCCCAGACGTCGGCGAACCGGGTCTTGATGTCGTCCGGGTAGTAGGTGTCCACGCCGCCGCGCGAGAGCAGCCAGAACAGGCCGATGAACTGGAACGCGATGAAGAAGAACGCGAAGGCCAGCTGCAGGATGAACGGCAGCGCCTGCCAGATCAGCGCCGGGGCCTGGAAGATCGCCAGGAAGGGCGAGGTGCCCAGGGCCGCGCCGGCGACCAGGGCGACCAGCACCAGCAGCAGCACGATCTTGATCACGCGGGCGAGCCGGAACCGGGTCCAGTCCGAGAACCGCTTCTTGAGCGCTCGGTCGGTGCCGCCGAAGACCTTCCGCGTCCAGAAGACGTGGTAGGCCGACCACCGCTCCGACACGAAGTAGTGGATCTGCCGCAGCAGCTCCAGCCCGGCGAGCCACAGCAGCCACTGCGACTCGACGGTCTCGATGCGGAACGCGTCCGTGAAGGTGATCAGCGGGTTGTCCGCGACCTGCGACCACACGATCACCAGGAACGCGACGACGAACAGCAGCAGCAGCTTGCCGCGGTCCCACAGCGACGCCTTCTTGCGCCGGGGCTCGTACTTCTCCGGCGGCGGCTCGTGGTGTGCGTGCTGCTCGGGCGGCGGGCCCTCCGGCTGCCCCGGCTTCCCGGGGTCGGCCGGGTCGTCGGTGATGGTCATGGGCCCTCCCGAACCGTGAACGAGGAGACGACGCCGTCGATCTCGGACTGCCGCTTCTCGAAGCAGTCCGCCGAGCAGCGGGCCAGCGCGAGGTAGAGCTTGCTGGCGTCGTCGTTGAGATAGCCGGTCTGGTCGAAGATCTGCGGCGCTCCGCCGTTGACCCGGTACGAGAAGACCGTGTGCACGCCTCGGATCCCCTCGCCCGGGGTCAGCACCTCGTCCCCGAGCAGGGTGAAGCCGGTCAGCCCGCTCTGCTGCCCGCCCAGCTGCATCGTCTGGCGCGCCGTGTCGGACACCGGGTAGATGAAGTCCCTGATCGTGTCGAGCGAGATCTGCCCGCGCGACTTCTCCGGGATGGGCTGGACGGTCACCAGGATGGCCGGCGACTCGGCGGACTCACCGATGATGTGGTTCAGCGACGGCTGCGCGTCCGAGTCGTACGCCTGGATCCACACGCCCTCGCTGGAGTCCTTCGCGGGCTCGACGCCGAGCTGGCTCTCCACCTCGGTCGGGGGGACCTGCTTCCACGACGTGGGCACCTTCAGATAGGTACGGTCGGCGGAGTTGGTCACGTAGGTCCAGGACGGCGCCCCGCAGCCGGCGAGGAGCGCGACCACCATCCCCGTCGCCAGCAGCATCGGCGCGAGCAGCGCGGGTCCACGCCGTGCCCGGCGCCCCGCTCGTCCTGCCATGAGCACTCCCCCACCGTGACTCTTCCGTGACCTTCGAGTATGCGGCACGAAACGTCCCCGACACTGCACCGTTCAGGTTGCGAAGGCGTTTCCCACCGCCCGAAGTGTGACCTCTGCGGCCGTCGGGAGCCACGCTAGGGGCGGCGGGGTCAACGGCCGGTGAGGGGGTGACCTTCCGCGCTCCGCCGCGCGCCCTGCGCCGTGCGGACACGGTCGGTCTGCGAGCGGTGGCGGTGGGCGACCGTCCGGCGCACGCGAGGCCCGAATCTGAGGGGGTTGCTCGGCGTTCGGAGCAATTGCCCGGGCGTTCGGATCATTTTCGCGCCCGTCGTCGACCGCCGGGCCCGCGCCGGGCGCCGTCGCCCGGCGGGCCCTTAAGCTTCCGTACCCCTCCGACGAGGCTTGCCTACCGTCCTTCGCCGTGGACAGGACGACGGTCTCGGCGGCCCCGGCGGCGGGCGCACGCACGGCATGGGTGACGGCACTGCTCGTGGTGCTGGCCGGCCCCGCGCTGGTGCACCTGCTGACCTCCGAGCCCATGGGCATGTGGCGGCAGCTGTCGTCCGTCACCGGGCTGGTGGCCCTGTCCGCGCTCGTCTGCACCGCCGCGCTGCCCTCCCGGCTGCGCGGGCTGACCCGGGCCTTCGGCATCGAGACGGTCGTCGGGCTGCACCGCCAGCTCGGCATCCTCTCCGCCGTCCTCATCGCGGTGCACCTGGCGGCCGTCGTCGCGGCCAACCCCGCCCAGGTCTCGCTGCTGATGGTGCCGACCGCGCCGAACCGGGCCCGCGCGGCCGTCGCCGCCACGGTGTCGATCGCGCTGCTGGTCGCGCTGGCGCTCTGGCGGCGCAAGTTCAACCTGCGCTACGAGGTGTGGCGCTGGCTGCACCTGATGCTGGCCGTGTTCGTGCTGGGCGGCTCCGCGCTGCACGTCCTGTGGCTGCAGCACCTGGTGAACGACGCCGTGATGGGTCCGATCCTCACCGCGCTCGGCATGCTCGTCGTGGTCGTGTTCGCGATGCGCTGGTGGGGGCGGTCGGTGCTCGAGCACGGCGGCGAGTTCGCCGTGCAGGCGGTGCGGGCCGAGAACCCGACCGTGACCACGCTGGTGCTGTCCCCGCGCGACGGCGGCGAGGGCCTGCGCTTCTCGCCCGGCCAGTTCGCGTGGGTCCGGCTGCAGCGCTCGGCGGTGGAGGAGCACCCCTTCACCATCGCCAGCAGCGCGCACGATCCGCGGTACACCGAGTTCACCATCCGCGGCACGGGCGACTTCGCGACCGGCGTGCGGGACCTGCGCCCCGGCGAGTCGGTGTGGGTCGACGGCCCGTACGGCTCCTTCACCTGCGACGACGTCCCGGCGGCCGGGCTGGTCCTGATCGCCGGCGGCGTGGGCATCACCCCGATGATGAGCATGCTGCGGACCGCGGCGGACCGCGGCGACCAGCGGCCGCACCGGCTGATCTACGTCGCCCGGGACACCGGCGACCTGCTGTTCCGCGACGAGCTCGCGATGCTGCGCAGCTACCTCGACCTGGAGGTCACCGAGGTCCTCCGCCGGCCGTCCGCGGCCTGGACGGGCGCGACGGGCGAGATCGACGTCGCGCTGCTGACCACCGTCCTGCGCACCCTCGACGTGGGCGCGCGCAACGACTACTTCCTCTGCGGCCCGCCCTCGATGGTCTCCGACGTGCACGGCGCGCTGACCGTCATGGGCGTCGCCGACGACCACATCCACACCGAGCAGTTCGACATGGCCTGACCCCCGAGCCCTCCGCCGGCCGGTGCCGCCCGGCGGACGCACGACCCTGTACCACGAAGGACCCGGCCACGCTCCCCCTCGCGGCCGGCACGCACCCGCTCCCCACGGGCCGCTCCCCGAAAGGTCCATCGATGTTGCACCGCATCCCGCGCTCCGTGCGCTGGGCCCTGCTCGTCGCCGTCCTCGGCGCCGTCACGGTGTCCGTCCTGCAGTCCTGGACGTCCGGCGCCCCCGGCACCGGCGGCTGGCAGCAGACCCAGTGGGGTCCGCTCGGACCCGCCGACCGCGACCTGCTGATCAAGGTCCGGCAGGCCGGCCTGTGGGAGGCGCCGACCGGCCAGCAGATGGCCCAGCAGGCCACCAACCAGCAGGTCCGCGAGACCGGTCAGCACCTGGCCGAGCAGCACGCGGTGCTCGACCAGATCGACCGCGACGTCGCGGACAAGCTGGGCGTGCAGCTGCCGAGCCGGCCGTCGGACCAGCAGATCGGCTGGATGAACCAGATCACGAACACGACCGGCACGGACTACGACAAGACCGCCGTGCAGATCGTGCGCCTGGCCCACGGCAACGTGCTGCCGGTCATCGCCGACGTGCGGGTCAGCACCCGCAACGAGCTCGTCCGGCAGTTCGCCGACACCGCGTTCCAGTACGTGACCGGGCACATCGCGATGCTGGAGGCCACCGGCCTCGTCGACTACTCGGCCCTGCCCGAGGCGCCCTCGCCCGGCCTGCTCAGCGGGGCCACCACGCCCGCCGACATGATCGTCCCCGCGATCGTGTTCCTGGCCTGCGCCGCTGCGGCGATCGGCCTGCTGGTCACCCTGCGCCGCGGGAAGAAGAAGGCCCCGGCGGCCGCGGCCCCGGCCACCGGCAGCCAGCTCGCGGCCCTGCACTCGGCGCCGGTGCTGACCATCCCCGCCCCGCGGGAGGAGTCGTCGGGCAGACGCGGCAAGCGCGCGCCGCTGCCGGTGGGCGGCGCCGCCCAGCCCTCGGGCGCGACCTCGACCGGCGGCCACCGCGCGCGGCGGCGCGGGTCGCAGGGTGGTTCGCACAGCGGTTCGCACAGCGGTTCGCACAGCGGCGGCCTGCGGGTCGACGACTCCGGCGGCTTCCGCGTCGACGACTCGGGCGGCTTCCGCCGCGCCGACACCGGCGGCCACCGGCTGACCCGGTCGGCCTCGGACACCGGCGGCCACCGCGCCCGGAACGCGGCCGACTCGGGCGGATTCCCCACCGCCCGCACCGCGACGGCCGTCAGCGACTCCGGCGGCTTCCCCTCCGTGTCCGACACGGGCTCGCACCGGCGGCGCCGCGGCGCCGACTCGGGCGGGTTCCGCTTCGACGACCTGCTCGGTTCCGACCGGGCCGGCCAGACCGGCGGCCACCGCGTGCCGCGCTCCACCGACACCGGCGGCCACCGGCTCGACGAGTCCGACCCGGCCGCCCGCTCCCCCCGATCCGCTACCCGAGGAATGACCCGCTGATGGCAACCCGGACCGACACCCCAGACACCCCCGAGACCCCCCGCGTCGGGCGCACCGCCCGGTCCGCCCGCCTGCGGCGCGTCCTGCTGACCACCGCGGCCGCCGCCATGCTCGTCGTCCCGACGGCCTGCGGGTACGCCGCCGCCGCCGACCGGATCTCCACCGGTGGCAGCGGGCAGGGCGCCAGCGCCGCCGCGCCGGTCGCCGACCAGGAGGACCAGGAGGGCACCGCCGGGACCGAGGACGCCGCCGGTGCCACCGGTGCCACTGGTGCCACTGGTACCGCTGGTGCCGGGGAGGACGCCGCCGGCACGGACGACGCCGCCGCCGACGCGCAGCAGCAGGGCCGGGGCGGGCAGAACCGCGCCGACCAGGCGAACGCGAACGCACAGAACGGGCAGGAGAACGGGGGCCAGGCCGCCCAGGAGGACGAGCAGGCCGCCGCGGAGGACGCCCCGGCCGCCGAGGGCGGTGAGAAGATCAACGGTCTCGACGTGCTCGCCCGCGACTGCTCGAAGAGCAACCTGCCGCCGCACGACGGCTTCCAGAAGGGCGACCGCTGCGTCTCCACCGAGTTCGGCGAGGTCGGTGACGCGAACCAGAACCCGTCCCTGCTGATCACGAAGTTCCCCCAGCAGGTGCAGGCGGACCAGCCCTTCAGCATCGACGTGACCACGCGCAACCTGAAGCGCGACCGGTTCCTCGGCGCCGCGGCGGGCGGCTACTACCTGGAGAGCTCACTGCTCGACGACAACGGCATCCAGCGCGGCCACTTCCACACGGCCTGCCGGATGATCTCGCTCGACGAGGCGCCCGCCCCGGGCGACAAGCCGGCCTTCTTCGTGGCCACCCAGGACAACAAGGGCGGCGCCGGCGACAGCACGGTGACCATCGACGTCACGGGGCTGCCGAAGGGCGTCGCCCAGTGCAGCTCGTGGGCCGGTGACGGCTCGCACCGCATCCCGATGATGGAGCGGGCCGACCAGACCCCCGCCTTCGACTCGGTCCGCATCCGGGTCGTCTGATCCCGGCAGGGGCCGGTTCCGGTCCCCGTCCTGCCCGAAGACCCGGTACGACGGCCGGGAATGGGGCGGGCCGGGCGGGGGTCGGGACCTCTCTACAGCCCCAGGTCGGCGAGGCCGAGGAGCGCGCGGTACGGCGCGCCCTCGGCCTCGATCGCTTCCCGGGCACCGGTGGCGCGGTCGACCACGGTCGCCACGCCGACGACGGTGGCCCCGGCCTCGCGCACCGCGCGGACGGCCTGCAGCACCGACCCGCCCGTCGTGGAGGTGTCCTCGACGACGAGCACCGGCCGGCCCGTGATGTCCGGGCCCTCGATCAGCCGCTGCAGCCCGTGCTCCTTGGTCGACTTGCGGACCACGAACGCGTCGACGGGCGGGACGCCCGGGTCGGCGGCCCGCTCGGCCGCGGCGGCGTGCAGCACCGCGTCGGCCACCGGGTCCGCGCCCAGGGTCAGCCCGCCGACGGCGGAGTACCCCCAGTCCGCGGTCAGCGTGCGCAGCAGCCGGCCGACCAGCGGCGCGGCCTCGTGGTGCAGCGTGACCCGGCGCAGGTCGACGTAGTAGTCGGCCTCGCGGCCGGAGGACAGCGTGACCTTCCCGTGCACGACCCCGTGCTCGCGCACGAGCTCGGCCAGCCGCAGCCGGTCGGTGTCGTCGGTGGGGTCGGTGGCGGTGCTCATGCTTCAGCGCTCCCGGTCGAAGGTGGCGACCAGCCGGCGGACCACGCGGCGCGGCAGCACGCCCACCACCGACGAGATCGCCTTGTACTGCAGGCTCGGGACGGACACGACGCGCCCGTCGGCCAGGTCGGCGAGGCAGTCGTCGACCACCCGGGCGGCGTCGAGCCACAGCGGCCCGGTGCGCGCGCCGACGTCGATGCCGGCGCGCTCGTGGAACTCCGTGCGGACGAACCCGGGGCAGAGGGCCAGCGCCCGCACCCCGGTGCCGGCGAGCGAGGCGGCGACGCCCTCGGTGAACGCGGTGACCCACGCCTTGTCGGCCGTGTAGGTCGAGCCGCTGCCGGGCAGGAACCCCGCCACGCTCGACACGTTGACGACGGCGCCGCGGCCGCGGTCGACCATCCCCGGCACGACCGCCCGGGTCAGCTGCAGCACCGCGGTGACGTTGAGGTCGTGCTGCGCCTGCAGGTCCTCGGCGGAGGTGGCGAGGAAGCTGCCCCGCTGGCCCATGCCCGCGTTGTTCACGAGCAGGTCCACCGGTGCGCGGTCGGGGTCGGCGAGCCGGCGGACCACGCGGGCGCGCTCGTCCGGCGCGATCAGGTCGGCGGGCAGGACCTCCACCGAGACACCCGCCTCGCGGTACCGCGCGGCCGCCTCCTCGAGGCGCTCGACGGTGCGGGCCACGAGCACGAGGTCGCGCCCCTCGGCGGCGAGCCGGTCGGCGAAGGCGGCACCGATGCCGGAGGTGGCGCCGGTGATCAGGACGGAGGGCACGCGGGCGACACTAGTCGGCCCGGGGGCCGGGCTCAGCTGCCCGTGGTGTGGCGTGTGCCGTCGAGCGCGTGCTCGAGGGCGGTCGCGACCTCGGCGAGGTCGGCGAGCAGGTCCTGGCCGCGCTCCGGGGTGACGTCGACCGGCGCCGCGGCGAGCACCCAGGTGTCCTCGGCCCACAGCAGCTCGATGTCGTCCCCCACCGCGTCGGCGGCGTCGGCCACGCGCGCGGTGAGCAGCGGGCGGATGGCCTCGGCGTCGGAGACGAACGAGTACCGCTCGCCCACGGGCTCGAGCAGGTCCAGCCCGGCGCCGTCCGTCTCGGGCAGCGGGGCCGACGGCAGCCGCAGCTCGACGGCCGCCGGCAGGCCCTCGCGCAGCTGCACGGCCACGACCACGGCGTTGACCCTGCCCTGCTGCTCGTGGTCGAAGATGAAGCCGTGCCGGCCGCCCTCCGGGGTGGGGACGGTGCCGCTGGCCAGGTTGCGGGCGATGCCCGGCCCGCCGTTCTGCACGGTCCCGTAGCGCCAGCGGCTGGGCAGCACGGGGTCGCTGTCGAGGTACTCCCAGTCGTGCAGCGCGGCCCATCGCCTGCGGTCGCGCACCCCGGGCTCCCCGGCCCCGCCGCGCCGGCGGTCGGCGAGGAGCAGCGCGGCGCCGGCGAACAGCGCGACCACGGCGATCACGAACCAGACCCACGACGGAACACCCACGCGGCGACCCTAGCGCCGCAGGCCCGGAACGTGCGGGAACGCCACGATCACCCGTCCGGGGAAGACGGTCGAACGCGGCCGGACGGGCGCCGAACGGCACATCGGACCGTCCTCACGCGAGCGGTCGCGCGGGCTCGCCCGCCCAGCCCGCGCGCACGCCGTCGGCCTTCGTACCTTCCTTCCCCGTCTCGACGACGACATCGCGGCCGGGGCCGAGCAGCGCGTCGCCGGAGCCGCCGAGGGGCTCGAGGACCCGGGCCGCGCCGGGCACGGTGAACCTGCCCGTGACCTGCGAGAGGGCGGCGAGGAGCTCGTCGAGCCGGGCGAGCAGCGTCCGGATCCCGTCGGCGATCCGGGCGGCGAGGGTCGCGGCCTCGCCGACCGCGGAGGCGACGGCGAGCGGGGTCAGGGTGCCGGCGCTCGCGATCGAGGCCACGGCCCAGCGGGCGAGGTCCCAGAGGAACCCGGCGACGGTGTCGCGGATCAGCGCCCGCTCCACCCCGATCGTCGCCCCGGCCTCCAGCAGCCGGTCGGCCACGGCGGCGCAGCCGGCGGCGAGGCCGGTCAGCGCCTCCGCTTCCCGGGCGGCCGCGGCGCGCGCGGCGTCGGCCGCAGTTCCGGTCCAGCCCCCGAGGTCCGGGCGGCTCCGCTCCGCCGCCTCGGCGGCCGCGGCCTGCGCCCCGCGGTGCCAGTCCGTTGCCCGCGCGACGACCTCGGCCGGGTTCCCGGCGAGCCGGTCGAGGGGCTCGCGCAGGAACCCGACGTGCTCGATCAGCCAGCCGATCCCCGCCGTCGCGAGCTCGCCGAACGGGTCCGCGACGAACCCGAGCGCGTCGAGCCCGGCGCCCGCGGCGGTCCACGCCAGCGCGGCCGGATCGGGCCGGTCCGCCGCGGCCGCGTCGGCGAGGTCGGCGACGCTCGACGCCAGACCCGCGCCGTCGAACGTCCCGGGCGCCGCGGTCGCCGCGGGGACGAAGGGCGGGGCGACGGGGGCGACGTCCACCGGGACGGAGCCGGCCGCCGGGCCGGTCACGGCGAGCCCGGGCCGACCGCCCGCTCCAGCGCGAGTGCCGCGGCCAGGTCCGCCTCCCGGTAGGCCACGGCCGCCTCCCGCGCCGACGCCGCGGCGGCGACCAGGCCCCGCCGCGCGCCCTCCAGCGCGGCCACCCCGACCCCCGCCGCCTCGCTCGCCGCCCCCGCGAACAGCCGCCCGACCAGACCGAACGCGTCGGACGACAGGGCGGCCGGGCCGGGCGCCCCGCCCGCGAGCCGCCGCTCCGCCGCCTCGAGCGCGGCGGCGTGCGCCTCCAGCACCGCGGGGTCCACGGCGAACCCGCCGGACCCGCTGCTCATCGCTGCTCCAGCAGCGGGCCGAGGGCGGCCGTCGCCCGGCGGGACACCTCGGCGGCGGCGCTCGTGGTCGTCGCAACGACCAGGTCGGCCAGGGCGCCGCGGCCCAGGCCGTCGGCCGCGGGCCCGAAGACCAGCCCGGTCAACGCGCCGGTGCTGTCCACGGTGGCCCGGACGGCGCCGTCGGGGCTGGCGGCGGTGGCGGTCAAGGCCGCGATCTCGGCCTGCGCCAGCTCGGCGCGGCCCCGCAGCTCCTCGATCCGGCGCCGGTAGGCGTCGAGCCAGGCCTGCCCGTCGCTGAGAAGACTGCTGCTGGGAACACTCATGGGCGCGGACCGTAGGGTTCACGGTCCGCGCCCATGGCGCTTCGGACGATCACTTCACGATCGTCAACGGTGTGCTCAGACGGCCGCCGGCACGCCCCGGCCGACGATCAGGCCGCCGGTGCCGCCCTCGGCCGTGGGGTCGAGGTCGACACGCACGGTGTCGCCCTCGCGCACCGCGCCGGAGAGCAGCTCCTTCGCGAGCTGGTCACCGATCGCGGACTGCACCAGCCTGCGCAGCGGGCGGGCACCGAAGACCGGGTCGAAGCCGTTCATCGCCAGCCACTCGCGGGCGCCGTCGGACACCTCGAGGGTGAGCCGGCGCTTCGCCAGCCGCCGCCGCAGCACGTCGAGCTGGATGTCGACGATGTGCGTGAGCTCCTCGGTGGACAGGGCGTGGAAGACCACCACGTCGTCGAGCCGGTTGAGGAACTCGGGCTTGAAGTGCCCGCGCACCACCGACATGACGGCGTCCCTGCGGCCCTGGTCGTCGAGCGCCGGGTTCGCGATCGCCTGGCTGCCCAGGTTGGAGGTCAGCACCAGGATCGTGTTCCGGAAGTCGACGGTCCGGCCCTGGCCGTCCGTCAGCCGCCCGTCGTCGAGCACCTGCAGGAGCGTGTCGAAGACGTCCGGGTGGGCCTTCTCCACCTCGTCGAGCAGCACCACCGTGTACGGGCGGCGCCGCACGGCCTCGGTGAGCTGGCCGCCCTGGTCGTAGCCGACGTAGCCGGGGGGCGCACCGACGAGCCGGGCCACGGAGTGCTTCTCCGAGTACTCGCTCATGTCGATGCGGACCATCGCCCGCTCGTCGTCGAACAGGAACTCGGCGAGCGCCTTGGCCAGCTCGGTCTTGCCGACGCCGGTGGGGCCGAGGAACAGGAACGAGCCGGTGGGCCGGTTCTCGTCCGCGATGCCCGCGCGCGCCCGGCGGACGGCGTCGGACACCGCGCGCACCGCCTCGGTCTGGCCGACGACGCGCCGGCCGAGCTCGTCCTCCATGCGCAGGAGCTTGGCGGTCTCGCCCTCGAGCATCCGGCCCGCGGGGATGCCGGTCCAGGCGCTCACGACGTCCGCGACGTCGTCCGGGCCGACCTCCTCCTTGAGCATGACCTCCTCGTGGCGCTCCACGACGGCGGTCTTCTCGGCGAGCTCCTTCTCCAGCTGCGGGATGCGGCCGTAGCGCAGCTCGGCGGCGCGGCCGAGGTCGCCGTCGCGCTCGGCGCGCTCCGACTCGCCCTTCAGCTGCTCGAGCTGCTCCTTGAGCTCACGGGTGGCCTCGATGGCCGTCTTCTCGTTCTGCCAGCGCGCGGTGAGCGCCGAGAGCTCCTCGCGCTTCTCGGCGAGCTCGGCGCGCAGGGCCGACAGCCGCTCCTTCGACGCCTCGTCGGACTCCTTGGCCAGCGCCATCTCCTCGATCTCCAGCCGGCGCACGGAGCGCTCGACCGTGTCGATCTCGACGGGCCGGGAGTCGATCTCCATCCGGAGCCGGGACGCGGCCTCGTCGACCAGGTCGATGGCCTTGTCCGGGAGGAACCGGGCGGTGATGTAGCGGTCCGAGAGCGTGGCCGCGGCGACCAGGGCGGCGTCGGTGATCCGCACGCCGTGGTGCACCTCGTAGCGCTCCTTGAGCCCGCGCAGGATGCCGACGGTGTCCTCGACGCTCGGCTCGCCGACCAGCACCTGCTGGAAGCGGCGCTCGAGGGCCGGGTCCTTCTCGATGTGCTGGCGGTACTCGTCGAGCGTGGTGGCGCCGACCATCCGCAGCTCGCCGCGCGCGAGCATCGGCTTGATCATGTTGCCGGCGTCCATCGCGCCCTCGCCGGTCGCGCCTGCACCGACGATGGTGTGCAGCTCGTCGATGAAGGTGATGACCTCACCGGCGGAGTCCGTGATCTCCTTCAGGACGGCCTTGAGCCGCTCCTCGAACTCGCCGCGGTACTTCGCGCCGGCGACCATCGAGCCCAGGTCCAGGGCCACGACGCGCTTGCCGCGCAGCGACTCCGGGACGTCGCCCGCCACGATCCGCTGGGCCAGGCCCTCGACGATCGCGGTCTTGCCGACGCCGGGCTCGCCGATCAGCACCGGGTTGTTCTTGGTGCGCCGGGACAGCACCTGCACCACGCGGCGGATCTCGGTGTCCCGTCCGATGACGGGGTCGAGCTTGCCCTCGCGGGCGCGGGCGGTCAGGTCCTGGCCGTACTTCTCCAGCGCCTGGTAGGTGCCCTCGGGGTCGGGGCTGGTGACGCGGGACGAACCGCGGACCTTGCCGAACGCCTCGCGCAGCGCCTCGGGGGTGGCGCCGTGGCGGCGCAGCAGCTGGCTCACCGGGCCGCCCTTGTCGGCCAGGCCGACGAGGAGGTGCTCGGTCGAGACGTACTCGTCCCCCATCTCGGTGGCGAGCTGCTGGGCGGCGTTGATCGCGGCCAGCGCGTCCCGGTTGAGCTGGGGTGCGGCCACCGTGGAGCCGGAGGCCGACGGCAGCCGGTTGCCGAGCTGGGTCAGCTCGGCGCGCACGGCCGCGGCGTCGGCGCCGACGGCGGCGAGCAGCGGAGCGGCGATCCCGTCCCCCTGGGCCAGCAAGGCGCCGAGCAGGTGGGTGGGACCGACGTCCGGGTTGCCGGCCAGCGCGGCGGCCTGCGCGGCGGCCGAGATCGCCTGCTGGGTCTTGGTGGTGGGGTTGAAGGAATCCATCCCCGTGTCTCCTCGGATCGTGCGGTCTCCGGGCACGTGGTGTGCCCTCTCGTACTCCTCAACGGCAGGAAAGTTGAGTCTGTTCCACTCAACGCGGAGAAAGTCTACGCATCGCGCCCCCGGGATGGCCGGCGGGCCGCCGGCCGCGGTCGCGGCGGGAGCATGATCGGCGCGCTAGCGTGCACCGCATGGCAGAGAACGTCGTGGTGGTGACCGGTGCCGAGCCCGGGGAGGTGCTCGACGTGCTCGGCGCGCTCGACGGCGCGGGCTCGCTGGAGCTGCGGGCCGCGGCGATCGTGCACCGCGACGCCGACGGCGCGCTCTCCCTCGACCACGAGACCGGCGACGCGGTGTCCTTCACCGAGCGGCACCCGCGCCTCGGCGCGCTGGTCACGCTGCTGCTCGGGCCGATCGACACCCTGCTGTTCGGCAACCAGCTGGTGTCCCTCTACGGCGCCGCCGAGCAGAGCCCGGAGGAGCTGGCGATCGGGCACCTGGCCCGGACGGTGCCGGCCGGCGGCACGGCCGTGATCGCCGACGTCGACGAGCCGGACCCCGGCCTGCTCGACGCGAAGCTGCCGGGCGCGACCCTGGCCCGGCGCCCCTACGCGGACGTCGAGCGGGAGATCGACGCGACCCGCGAGGGCTCCGCCGAGAACGGCTGAACCCCGCACCGCGCGGTACGGGGTCCGGCACACCTGTCTCAGTCCTGCGGGTCGGAACGGCGGCGCGGGGCCCGCGGCTTCCACACCACGACCTGCGAGCCCCGTTCCGTCGGGACCAGGTCGCGGCGGTAGCTCTGGTGCACCATCGCGGCCGCCTGCTCGGCCGCCGCGTGCGCGGCCGCCAGCTCCTCGGTCAGCTCCTCGACCCGGGAGCGCAGCTGGTCGACCAGCTGCTCCAGCTCGATGATCCGCTTCACCCCGGCGAGGTTCACGCCCTCCTCCTGGGAGAGCCGCTGGACCTCGCGGAGCAGCGCGATGTCGCGGGCCGAGTAGCGCCGGCCGCCGCCGGGGGACCGGCCGGGGCTCACCAGCCCCAGCCGGTCGTAGCTGCGCAGGGTCTGCGCGTGCAGGCCCGACAGCTCGGCGGCGATGGAGATCACGAAGACCGGGGTGTCCTGGCCCGCGCCGGGCGGGAGGGCGCCCTCGGGGCCACGGCCGTCACGATCCGACATGTCCCCTCACCTCGTCCTCGTGCTCAGCGTTCGCCCGCGAGCAGGTCCGCCCGCGGGTCGGACGCCTTCGTCGCGTCCGCGTACTCCTGCAGCGCCGCCGCGGCGGCCTCGTCGAGCCGCTGCGGGATCGCGACCTCGACGGTGACGAGGAGGTCGCCGGCGCCCTTCTTCGCCTGCACGCCGCGCCCGCGGACCCGGAAGGTCCGGCCGCTCTGGGTCCCCGCGGGGATCTTGAGCGACACCGTGGAGTCGAGCGTCGGCACGGTCAGCGTCGCACCCTGGACGAGCTCGGGGAAGGTCACCGGCACCTTCAGGGTGAGGTCGTTCGGGTTCTTCGCCGAGCGCCCGAAGACCCGGTGCGGCGTGACGCTCATCCGCACGTAGAGGTCGCCGGGCGGCCCGCCGAAACGGCCCGGCTCGCCCTTGCCGGGCAGCCGGATGCGCTGCCCGTCGTCGACCCCCGCCGGCACGCGGACGGTCAGCGTGCGCACCTTGGTGCTCACGCCGTCGCCGCCGCACTCCGGGCAGGGCTCGTCGACGACCCGGCCGGTGCCGCGGCAGTCGCGGCACGGCTCGGAGAAGGCGAACGCCCCCTGGCTGCGGCTGACCACGCCCGCACCGCCGCAGATCGGGCAGGTGTGGGAACCGGTGCCGGGCTTGGCCCCGGAGCCGTGGCAGGTGTCGCAGGTCCCGGGCGAGGAGATGTTCAGCGTCATGGTGGCGCCGCGCACCGCGTCCTCGAACGGGATCGTCAGCCTGCTCTCGACGTCCGCACCCTGCTGCGGGCGCTGCCCGCCGGAGTAGCCCCCGGCGGCGGGGCCGCCGCCGCGGTTGCCGAACAGGTTGCCGAAGAGGTCGCCGAGACCACCGGCGCCCCCCGAGCCGGCCCCCTGGCCGAACAGGTCGCCCAGGTCGAAGCCCTGGGCGCCGCCCTGACCGGGGAACCCGCCCGGGAAGCCCTGGCCGCCCGGGAAGCCGCCGGAGAACCCGCCGCCGGCGAACAGCTTGCGGGTCTCGTCGTACTCCGTGCGCTTCTCCGGGTCGGAGAGCACGCCGTAGGCCTCGGAGACGGCCTTGAACCGGGTCTCGGCCGCGGCGTCGCCCGGGTTGGCGTCGGGGTGCAGCTCGCGGGCGAGCTTGCGGTACGCCTTCTTGATCTCCGAGTCCGACGCCGAGGACGAGACGCCCAGCTCACGGTAGAAATCCTTCTCGATCCAGTCCCGCTGGGTCATCCCGCCTCCTTCCGGTGTGTCCGTGTGGGGTGTCCGAGTGCCCGGCTCAGGCCGGGTTGGTGGGCTCGTCCGGCGAGGGCGCCGGGCCCGGCTCACCGGCCGGCGCGTCGGGCACCTCGGCGGCGGCCGGCACCTCGGACTCGGGCCGGTCGGCGACGGTGACCATCGCGGGCCGCAGCACGCGGTCCGCCATGCGGTAGCCGCGCCGCAGCACCGCGGTCAGCACGGTGACCGTGGGCCCGGGGGCCTCGGCCGGCTCGTGCTGGACGGCCTCGTGCAGCGCCGGGTCGAACGGCTCGCCGTCCGCCCCGAAGGCCTCGAGCCCGAGACGGGTCGCCACGCCCACGACCTTGTCCGCCACCGACTTGAACGGGCCGTTGAGGTCGCCGTGCTGCTCGGCGCGCTCGATGTCGTCGAGCACCGTGAGCAGGTCGGACACGAACGAGACGCGCGCGGCCACGACCACGCCCTCCCGGTCCCGGTCCACCCGGCGCCGGTAGTTGGCGTACTCGGCGGAGACGCGCTGCAGGTCCGCGGTGCGCTCCTCCAGCTGCTTCTCGAGGTCGGCGATCCGGGGGTCGTCCAGCTCGATCTCGGGCTCGGGCTCACCACCGGGGGCGGCCCCGGCCGGGGCGCCGGCAGCCTGCTGGCTGCCGACGTCGGCCGAGGACCGGACCTCCCCCGTCAGGGGGTCGATCCGGCGCCGGTCGCGGACGCGGACCGGCTCCTCCTGCTCCCCCACCGGGCCCGGCCTGCGGTCGGATCCGTACGGGGTGCTCACTTGTCCTTCTTCTCCTCGTCGTCGACGATCTCGGCGTCCACCACGTCGTCGGCACCGGCCTGCTGACCCGTGGCGCCGGCGCCCGGGTTCTCCCCGGCCGCGCCGCCCGGGGCGCCCTCGGCGCCCGGCTGCTGGTAGAGGGCCTGGCCGAGCTTCTGCGACTCGGTGGCGAGCTTCTCCATCGCGGACTTGATCGCGTCGGTGTCGGTGCCCTTGAGGGCCTCCTGCACCTCGCCGAGCGCGGAGTTCACCGAGTCCTTGACGTCCGCCGGGACCTTGTCCTCGTTGTCCTTGACGAACTTCTCCGTCTGGTACACGAGGGTCTCGGCCTGGTTGCGGACCTCGGCCTCCTCACGCCGCTTCTTGTCCTCCTCGGCGTGCAGCTCGGCCTCGCGCATCATCCGGTCGATCTCGTCCTTGCCCAGGGCGGACCCGCCGGTGATCGTCATGTCCTGGCTCTTGCCGGTGCCCTTGTCGACCGCGGAGACCTTCACGATGCCGTTGGCGTCGATGTCGAAGGAGACCTCGATCTGCGGCACGCCGCGCGGGGCCGGCGGCAGCCCGGTCAGCTCGAACATGCCGAGCTTCTTGTTGTAGGCCGCGATCTCGCGCTCGCCCTGGTAGACCTGGATCTGCACCGACGGCTGGTTGTCGTCCGCCGTCGTGAAGATCTCGGACTTCTTGGTCGGGATCGTGGTGTTGCGCTCGATCAGCTTGGTCATCACGCCGCCCTTGGTCTCGATGCCGAGGGACAGCGGGGTGACGTCGAGCAGCAGGACGTCCTTGACCTCACCGCGCAGGACACCGGCCTGCAGCGCGGCACCGACGGCGACGACCTCGTCCGGGTTGACGCCCTTGTTCGGCTCCTTGCCGCCGGTCAGCTCCTTGACGAGCTCGGTCACGGCCGGCATGCGGGTCGAGCCGCCGACGAGGACCACGTGGTCGATGTCCTTGACCGCGATGCCGGCGTCCTTGATCACCTGGTTGAACGGCGCGCGGGTGCGGTCGAGCAGGTCCGAGGTGATGCGCTGGAACTCGGCGCGGGACAGCGTCTCGTCGAGGAACAGCGGGTTCTTGTCGCTGTCGACGGTGATGTAGGGCAGGTTGATCGTGGCGCTCGAGGAGCTGGAGAGCTCGATCTTGGCCTTCTCCGCGGCCTCGCGGAGCCGCTGCATCGCCATCTTGTCCTTGGTCAGGTCGATGCCGTGGCTGCCCTTGAACTTGTCGACGAGCCAGGTGACGATCCGCTCGTCCCAGTCGTCGCCACCGAGGTGGTTGTCGCCGTTGGTGGCCTTGACCTCCACGACGCCGTCGCCGATCTCGAGCAGCGAGACGTCGAAGGTGCCGCCGCCGAGGTCGAAGACGAGGATCGTCTGCTCGGTCTCGCCCTTGTCGAGCCCGTAGGCCAGCGCGGCCGCGGTGGGCTCGTTGACGATCCGCAGGACGTTGAGTCCCGCGATCTGGCCGGCCTCCTTGGTGGCCTGGCGCTGCGCGTCCTCGAAGTACGCCGGGACGGTGACCACCGCGTCGGTGACCTCCTCGCCCAGGTACGCCTCCGCGTCCCGCTTGAGCTTCTGCAGCACGCGGGCGCTGATCTCCTGCGCGGCGTAGCTCTTCCCGTCGATCTCGGGGGTCTTCCAGTCCGAGCCGATGAACCGCTTCACCGAGCGGAACGTCCGGTCCGCGTTGGTGACGGCCTGGTTCTTCGCGGACTGGCCGACGAGGACCTCGCCGTTGCGCGCGAACGCCACGACCGAGGGCGTGGTGCGGCTGCCCTCGGAGTTGGCGATCACCGTCGGCTCCCCGCCCTCCAGGACGGAGACGACGGAGTTGGTGGTCCCGAGGTCGATACCGACCGCACGAGCCATGGTGTGTGCCTCCGTGTCGAACACTGTGTAGAACTGTCGGGTTCCGTACCGCCGTTGAGCGGATCGGGCTCAAGTTTCGCGAATCGAGGCGCTTGCCGTCAACCCGGCCTTGAGCCTAGCTCACTCAACTTGCTGCCCGATCCAACGGGCGGCGTACCCGACTTGTTCCCACCCGACTCAACTTTTGCGTGGATCGCGGAGTCTGCCGTCGTCTAGCGGAGGAACGAGAAAGCCGTAGAGCCCCTTACAACGCGGGAGCGGGCCGCGGCGGCGGCACCTCGTCCCCCGGGCGCGGGAGCGTCTCCTCGACCGGGGCCAGGGCCCGGTGGTGCTCCGGGTCGGCCACCGCCTCGCCGGTGGCGTCCCGGTACTCCAGCCCGCCCTCGGGGTCGAGGTCGGCGACGTACCCGGCCGCGGCCAGCTGCTCCTCGTCGAGGTCGCGCAGCAGCTCCCAGCGGCTCGGCACCACGCGGTAGTCCGGCCAGTCCAGGTGGCCGTAGGCGTCGTGCAGGTCGGCCAGCAGCCCGGCGAACACCTGCTGCCAGCGCAACGGCATCGCCTCGGCGAGCCCGCGCGGCACCACCAGGTAGTCCGGGCCGGCGCCCGGCGCCGGGCGGTCGAGGTAGTCGGCCAGGGGCGTGGTCGAGCGCGGGCGGGACGGACGGGACGCGTCCGGGCGGGCCATCGTGCGTGCTCCCGAATGGGGTTCAGGCGGTGTTGGAGGGGGTGCCGGGACGGGTCGCGAGGGGCACCAGCTCCTTGTAGTCCCAGTTTACGGGCTGCACCCGGACGTTCTGCCCGCTGTAGGGCGCCTCGACCATCTGGTCGTTGCCCAGGTACAGGAACACGTGGTGGATCGTCGTCGGGTCGGTGCGGTCGTAGGCGTAGAACATCAGGTCACCGGCCTGCGCCTGGCGGACGGGGAGGTGCCCGCCGGCCTTGTACTGGTCCCGGGACACCCGGGGGAGCTTGATCCCGGCCTTCTCGAACGCCCGCAGCATCAGCCCCGAGCAGTCGTAGGTGTTCGGGCCGGTGGCGCCCCAGACGTACGGCTTGCCGACCTCGCCCAGGGCGAACTCGACGGCCGTCCGGGCGACCCCCGCCGGGAGCTCGGCCGAGCCGCTCCCGCAACCGGCGGGGTCGGTGACGTCGCCGAGCTGCTCGACGAGGTCCGCCGCGAGCCCCTCCCACTTCGCGTAGGCGCTGGGGAAGGCCGACCGCTGCACGGTCTGCGCGGCCACCGTGACCGGCTGGTCCTCCCAGTCCGGCACCTGCAGCAGCCGGTCGTAGAAGATCCGCGCGCTGTAGTTCGGGTCGGTGACCTGCGCCGGCGAGCCCCAGCCCTGGGAGGGCCGCTGCTGGAACAGCCCCAGCGAGTCCCGGTCGCCGTAGTCGATGTTGCGCAGGGTCGACTCCTGCATCGCCGTGGCCAGCGCCACCAGCCACGCCCGCGGCGGAGCCTGCAGCTCCTTGCCGACGCCGATGATCGTCGCGGCGTTCTGCCGCTGCTCGTCCGTCAGCGTGTCGATGGTGGCGCCCGCCGCGCCCCCGCGCCCGACGGTTCCGATCGGCCCGATGCCGGCGTCGCACCCGCTGGTGACCCGCTGCTGTCCGGCGTTGGGCGCGAAGGCGAGGAAACCGAGCGTCAGGAAGACGACGAGCGCGACGCCGATCGCGACGAAGGGCAGCAGCAGCCGCAGCGGCCGGAGCAGGCGCACGGCATCAGGCCCGGTCGTAGCCGGAGACGCGCCAACCCGCCTCGGTGTCGACGACCGTGACCTGCAGGGTCAGCGCGTCCGTCGGCACGTCGACGACGACGGACGCGGGGGACACCTGGGTGGCCGTCGCCGAGCCGGTCACCCGGGTCGCCGGGATGTTGGCCGGGTCGACGCCGGTGAGCGTGCCGACGTACTCCGGCGTCGTGTACGGGACGAGCGAGTCCACCCACTGCTGGTTCGTGGTGCCCGCGGGGTGCGTGGCCCAGGCGGTGGCCCAGTTCTGCGCCACCTGCAGCGCCTCGGCCGGGGCGGCGGAGAGCGGCAGGGTGGTCGGGGTCAGGGCCGCCACCGGCGGGAGGGCCGTCGGGGTGGGCGAGGCGGGGGCCCGCGCCCCGGTCGTGGTCGTCGTCGCGCCGGGCTGCTTCACCAACGGCGCCTGCGCGGGCGGGCGGAGCGCGCCCACGCCCAGGCTGACCAGCACGGCCAGGCCCAGCACGACGACGACGGTGACCGCGAGCCGCAGCGGGGTGCGCAGGGGCCACGACCACACCGCCCGGTAGGCGGCCGCGCGCCCGCGCGGGGACCTAATCGGCATCGCGGCCCGTCCGGGCGGGGCGGTAGATGCGGTAGACCGGGACGCCGTCGACGAGCTCGGCGTCGACCGGGCGGGCCTGGACGGCCCGGGCCGCCCCCGCGTCCGACCTGCGGTAGATCACGCGCTCGTCGATCTCGCTGGGGTCGGTGCGCGCGGGGTACGCGCCGGTCGCCGCGGGGGCCGGGGACCCGCCCGCGGGCAGGGCCGGACGGCGCGCGGCCGAGATGGCGGCGGCGTCCGCGCCGGTGACCTCGGCGTGCCGCCGCGGGGTGCGCGCACCCGGACCCGCCGGGGTGACCGTGGCCTGCACGGGAGGGACGCGGGAGTACTCGGCCTCGGGTCGCACGGCGTCGGGGTCGTCCCCGGCGCCGGACCCGCGGCGCTCGTTCCACCAGCGGCCCTGCCGGTCCTCGGGATCCGCGCCGCGGACCCGCTGCCACACCCGCGACATGGGGCCGCCGCCGATCGACGGCACGATCCCGCCGAACTGGTCCCTGGTCAGCGACACCATCGACACCAGCCGCCGGAAGGGCCGCGCCACTGCCCACAGCACCACCGTGACCACACCCGTGACCAGCAACGACAACCAGAGGTCGATGCCGGCGCCGGGCCGGAACAGCGACACCACCAGCAGCGCGTGCAGCCCGGCGAGCGCCCCCACGATGATCGTGTTGACGATCGCGGCACCGGCCACGCGCAGCAGCGCGGGCAGCACGTCCGGCTTCAGCACGGCCACCACGGCGATCGCCGGCGCCGTCATCACCATCAGCCGCAGCAGCAGCATCGCGACCAGCACGAGCACCTTCGACAGCAGCTGGAACAGCGCGATGCACACGGCCTGCACCACCGAGAGCACGCCGACGCCGACCCGGCTGCCGGACTCGCCCTGGAAGTAGCTGTACCGGTCGCCCATCTGCCCGGCGAGCGTGGCGTAGTCGTTCTTCTTCTGCTCGGCCAGCTGCGGGGTGTCCTGCCCCTCGGCGACCTCGTTGATCGTGAAGGTCGACGCCCGCAGCAGCGGCCGGCCGAGGTCCGTGGCCTGCGGGACGTCCGGCGAGCCGAAGTTGCCGCGCAGCCAGTTCGTGTAGACGACCTGGTCGACCAGCACCGTCGGCAGCGTGTCCCGGTCGCCCAGGCCGACCTGGGAGAGGAAGCCCTCCTGCATCTGCGTGACGCCGTCGAGCAGCAGCGTGTCCGCCGCCCGCGCCCAGTTCACCGGGGCCAGGTAGGCCGCGCCGGCCAGCACCAGGGCGCCGAGCGCGAACGCCGCCCGCTGCGTCTGCCGGGCCAGGTCGCCGCGCAGCGCCAGGACCAGCAGGATCACCGCGAGGATCACCAGCGCCACGCCGATCCAGAGCGTGAACACCGAGTCGTACATGGCCCGGGTGGCCGCGGTGATCACGTTGTCCAGCGGGTCGAGCAGGGCCCCGCCGTCGGCGATCAGGTAGTGCGCCCAGTTCACGCCGCCCACGGCGAACTTCGCGACGTTGAACGTCTGGTTGCCGAGCCACGTGTCCGTGGTCGTCGCCGGGTTGAGGACGCCGCCGGCGCAGCCCAGGTCGTAGTTGTGCCAGGTCATCCCGGCGTAGCCGACCTCGCGGTACACCGAGCCGGGCTCGCCGCCGTCGGGCCGGGGCGGGTCCAGCGAGCCGACGAGCCCGGTGCCGGGGCGGTCCGGCTCGGGGCTCTGCTTGCAGTCGAAGCCCTGCGCGACGGCCGGGCTGCCGACCAGTCCGCTGCCCGCCACCACGGCGAGGACCAGCAGGAGGGCGGCGCCGCGGCGACGGCGCGGGGCCCCGGCCTGCTCGCGAGCCCTTCGGCGGGCACGGTCCTTGCGCAGGGCGACCACCACGGCGGCGACCAGGACGAGCAGTACCGCCAGGAGCCCGGTGGTCCCGCCGGTCGACGCCGTGACGGACGCCGCGGCGCTCACCGCCCGCCCTCGCCGGGGGCGCCGGAGCGGGCGCGCTCGGCGGCGACGTCGCCGGGATCGTCCGTGGCCGGACGGCCGTCGCTCCCGTGCCCGTCGTGGACCGGGCGGTCCTCCCCGACCGACGTCGGCTCGGCGAGGTCGTCGTCCAGGTCCGCCCAGCCCTCCTCCAGGTCGTCGAGGAGGTCGAGCTGCTCGTCGTCGAGGGCGTCGAGGTCCGGCTCCGGCGAGCCCGGGACCACCCGCACCCCGTCGTCCCAGCCCGGCCGGCCCGGCCCGACGCGGGTGGCCTCACCGGTGCGGATCTCGGGGGCGGACAGGTCGACGGGGTCCAGGTCCTCGTCCAGATCGATTCCGCCCGGTGGCACGACCACCTGCCGCGCGCCGACGGGGCGCGGCTCGTCGGGCGCCCGCCCGGAGTCCGCCGCGAGCACCGGGGCGCCGCTGACGGCGACCCGGCTGGCGTCGGGGTTGGTGTCGAGAGCCTCGCGGACGTGGTCCAGGTGGGGCGCCTCGAGGTCGATCCGGATCTTCTCGACGCCGCCGTGCCCGTCGGCGAACACGAACTGCCGCGGGGTGTCGTCCGGCCGGTCGTCGTGCCGCGGGCGTGGGGAGAGCGTGCTCAGCATCTGCTCGTAGCCGACGCCGGTGGGGACCCGGAGCAGGCGCAGCGCGTCCGTCTGGGCCTCCTCGTCGTCCGTGCGGCCGACGAACACGGCGTTGACCAGCGACGCGAACCCGGAGACCCGCAGCAGGTCGCCCGCCAGCTGGGAGGCGAACAGCGCCCGGACGTTGAACTTGCGGGAGTCGCGGGCGAGCCGGTCGATCAGCACCTTGCCGGTGGGCACCTGGGACAGGAAGTGCGTCTCGTCGAGCGCGACGCCCTTGCGCAGGTTGCGGTCGGCGTCGTAGATCGTGCGCTGGGTCAGCCAGGACGCCAGGTTGAGCAGCTCGACGGCCAGCGCCTCGTTGTCCGTCCACTCCTCGCGCGGGCTGCCGGGCCGCGGCAGCGTCATGCCCTGCATGGTGAGCACGGTCAGCCGGTAGTCCCGGTCGGCGGCCCAGGGGTCGTCCCGGCTCGTGTCCGGGAATAGCAGCGCGGCCTGCGGGAGCTCGCGGCGCTCCTCGAGGAAGTCCGCGACCACCCCGGCGTGCTCCTCGCCGTCGCGCTGGTGCCGGCGCAGCGCGTCGATCACCAGGCCGGGGTGCCGGTCCGGGGCGCCGCCGACCTCGCGCACCGCGCGGAGCAGCACGATCCGGGTGTGCGGGAGCCGGGCGACGTCGTAGGGCAGCAGGCCGGTGAGCACGTCGAGCACCAGGCGGCGGCGGGTGGCGGCGGCCAGGGACCGCTCGCGGCGCCAGGACCGTTCGGGGTCCTCGTCGTCGGCGAAGTGCTCGGGCCGCGGCTCGGCGACCACCCGGTACGGGTTGAGGATGCCCGGGTCGGCACGGAGCAGGTTGATGTGCCGGGAGAAGGAGGCCAGCTCCGGCAGCCGGGTCAGCTCGGCCAGCGGGCCCGACGGGTCGAGCACCGTCCACCGTGCACCCGCGCGGAGCGTCTTGTAGACGATCAGGCCGGTGAGGAAGGATTTGCCGGACCCCAGCCCGCCGACGACGGCCGTGAGGCCGGAGGCCCGCCGGACCTCCTGCGCGAGCCAGGGGTCCCAGGCCACGGGCCGTCGGGTCGCGGTGCAGGTCTCGCCGAGCATGATCCCGCGCCGGTCGCCCACGCTGGCCGTCGCGGCCGGCACCGCGGCCGCCGCCCAGGTCACCGACCCGCGCCGGCGGTACGCCGTGGACGCCATCGCCTCGCCGGGGATGAACTCGCGGGCGTAGCGGTACTGCGCCTCCGGGTGCTCGATCTGCACCTTCGGCGAGTACAGGTCCAGCACCTGCTGGGCGCGCTGGATGGCCTCGCCCTCGTCCGGCCCGGAGACGGCGATGCGCCACCAGCCGTAGAGCCGCGTGTTGAGCTGGGTCAGGCCGCTGGTGAGCTCGTCCTCGACCTCGAGCACGCGGTCGGCCTGGCGGGCCAGCGACATCGGCGGCTCGAGGTCGTGGTCGTGGGTGTAGTGCCGGATCTGGCTGCGCACCTTCCCCATCTGGCGCTGCAGCTCCCCGGCCACCTCCTCCGGCTTGCGGATGTACATCCGCGCCGACCACTCCACGGGGAAGGGGAGCCGGTCGGAGTGCTGCATCCACGGGTCGTCGACCTCGGGGATGCGCAGGCCCTCCATCAGGCCGAGGGAGAGGACCGCGACGTCCCGGGTGACGGCCTGGCCGCGCACGCGGCCGGTCACCTTCACCGTGGGGGCGTAGGGCTCCTGGTGCAGCTCGACGCCGTCCGTGAAGGCCGCGAGGTCCTCCTCCTCCCAGCGGGTCACACCCACCGGGACCGACGACAGGCTGCGCGGGGCGGGCAGGCCGAGCGCGACCGAGCGGTGCATCAGCCAGGCCATGTCCGACGCCGAGGCGGGCACGCCGTCGAGCCCCGAGCCCGCCACGAGCGCGTCGAGGTGGTTGAGCTCGGACTCCAGCGCGGACAGCTCGGCCCGCACCGCCGCCGGCACGACCCGCCCCAGCACCGGAGCCGCCCGCTCGACCCAGCGGTCGAGCATGCTGCGGCCCGACACCTCGACGCCGAGGAAGACCTCCTTGTCGCTCATGGACAGTCCCATGAGGTGGCGCTGCTCGCCCTCCAGGAAGCCGTCCCAGCCCAGGGCGCCCGGGACGTCGGGCATCCGGCCGAGGGCGTTCTTGTCGAACGACTCCGCCCACATGTGCACCGGGTACGGGCGGGTGGTCACGCGCAGGTGCAGCCACCGGCCCTGCAGCTCGCCGAGCTGCGCCGCGATCTGCCGGATGAGGATCTCGCGCTGGCTGTCGCTGCGGAAGCTCCATGCCTGCGGGGACAGCCGGTACCAGGCCATGACCTGGGTGGACGTGCGGGTGACGTGCCCGTCGATGCTGCGCAGCGCGATCGTGGGGCTGAACTTGGGGAGCTTGGCGTCGCCCTGCAGGGAGCGACCGGCGGGGCGGCGGCCGTCGCGGAAGGGATCGCGCTTCTCACGCGCGGCCACGGCCGGACCCCTTCCACCCGTTGTTCGCGGCGGCCTCGCGGCGCTGCGCCGAGGTCGCCCAGGGCTGCGGCGCGGCGGGCCTGCGCCCGACGCGACGCGGGGCGGCTCTCGGAGCGGGCTCCGGAGCGGGCCTCGGTGCGGTGTCCGGTGCGGTGTTCGGCGCCGTCGTCGGGGCGGCCTGCGGGGTGGCCTCGACCGGGGCGACGTCCCGCAGCACGGGCGCGGCCTCGACGACCTGCGGGACGGGCTCGAGCTCGGCTTCGGGTGCGGTCCGCTCGGCCGGCCGCGGCTCCGGGACGGCCGGGCGGCCCTTCCGCGGCAGGGCCCGCCGGGTGCGGACGTGCGCGAACCGCACGGGCCCGCCCGCGCCGCGCCGGCGCCGGCGGGGACCCGTGACCTCGTGCCGGAAGTGCTCGGCGACCTGGCTCAGCGGGCGCTCGTAGCCGATCTTCTTGCCCAGGAAGCGGGTGGCGACCACGGTCAGCACCAGCGCCCAGGCCACGGAGAAGAAGTCCAGCCCGATGCCGATCCGGCGCTGCAGGAACATGATCACGATCATGACGAGCAGGCCGACACCGTAGGAGACGTACCGCGCGCGCCAGGGAAAGGTCGCGCGCGGCGGACCCAGCCAGACGGAGTCGACCCGGTACACCTCGTCGTCGGTGCGGACCAGCACGGGCTAACCGGTGATCAGGCTGGCGAGGAAGGCGCCGACCTGCGGCCCGTTGCCCGACACCGCGATACCCAGCGCGACCAGGCCGACGAGGAGTCCGACGCTCCGGCGGGCGACGCCGGCGTTGTCCCCCTTGCCGCCGATCCACAGCAGGATGATGGCGATGCCCAGCAGGATGAGTGGGACGATGTTGTCCTGGATCCACCCCTGCAGGCCGTTCGTCGTGAGGTTCTGGGCGTACCAGAGGGTGCGGGCCCCTGGTCCGTTCATCAGTCGTCTCCTGCCGTGATCGAGCGGGCACCCTGCGGGAATGGGGGGAGCACGGGCCGCCAGCGGACCAGGGTAGCCACGACGGCTCGAGGACCTGGTGCGACCACGCCAGAGCCACCCGTTCGCACGCGTTTCCGGGTCCCCTGCGGCACCCGTTCGCGCCAGCTCTCCCACCGACCGTGAAGCGAGGCCCCGCCGATCGGGCTAGCAGCGTGCGCTCCGGTGACCGGTCGTCCCGCCCGGTGGGCCGGACGACCCGGACATTCGGTGATTCCGCTCTCAGAAGGGTACCCTGACCTCGCCGCCCTGACCGGGGGAGCAGCGGTTGCGGAGCGCGTCCGGCACCCCTCGTCTGCGCAGCGTGCCGTGCCCGTCACAGCGCACAGGGCCACCTCGGTGACCTATTCTCCCGCTCACGCGATTGTCGTCGCGAACCGCAACGAGGCCTTTTCGTGTTGCTACTCGTCAGTAACCACGCGTATAGCCTTCTTGCCGGGACCACGACAGGGAGGTTCGTCCACATGACCTGGGTGCAGTACGTGCTCGGCATCGTCACGGTGTTGTCCGCCGTGGTGGCCGTGGCGCTGGTGTGGCGCACGGTGGCGAGCATGGTGAGCATCATCCGCCTGGGCCAGGCCGACGCGACGCGCAACGGCCCGTTCGGGCCGCGGTTGGTCACCATGCTCAAGGAGACCCTGGGCCACACCCGGATGCTGAAGTGGAGCCACGTCGGGGTGTTCCACTGGCTGGTGATGGTCGGCTTCGGCGGGCTGTTCCTGGCGCTGATCGAGGCGTTCGTCGAGGTGTGGAACCCGACCTGGCACCTGCCGGTCATCGGCGAGTGGGGCCCCTACAGCCTGTGGGTGGAGATCCTCGGCGTCGGCACGGTGGTCGGCATCATCCCGCTGATCGTCTACCGCCAGGTGAAGAACCCCAAGCGGTTGGGGCGGGCGTCGCGGTTCTACGGCTCGAACATGGGCCGGGCGTACTTCGTCGAGGCCATCGTGTTCCTCGAGGGCGCCGGGATCCTGATCGTGCGCGCGTCCAAGCTCGCCCTCGGCGCGTTCGACGCGCCGGAGTGGTCGACCTTCGTCTCCGGGCCGCTGTCGACGATCCTGCCCGGTTCGGAGACGCTGATCTCGGTGTTCGCCGCGGTGAAGGTCCTCTCGGCCACGCTGTGGCTGATCGTGATCGCGGCCAAGCCCACGATGGGGGTGGCCTGGCACCGGTTCACCGCGTTCCCGAACATCTACTTCAAGCGCGAGGACGACGGGCGCAAGGCCCTCGGCAACGTCAAGCCGATGACCAGCCAGGGCAAGGTGCTCGACCTGGAGGAGGCCGACCCGGACACCGACACCTTCGGCGCCGGGCGGGTCGAGGACTTCACCTGGAAGGGCTTGCTGGACTTCACCACCTGCACCGAGTGCGGGCGGTGCCAGTCGCAGTGCCCGGCGTGGAACACCGAGAAGCCGCTCTCGCCCAAGCTGCTGGTCAACGCGCTGCGCGACCACGCCTACGCCAAGGCCCCGTACCTGCTCGCCGGCGGGCGCAAGGACATGACCGGCGACGAGGTCGGGCTGACCGGCGACGACGCCGAGGCCCGCCTCGCGGCGATCCCGGAGGCCGCGGTCAAGGAGGCCGAGCGCCCGCTGGTCGGCGGCGAGGACGTCCTCGGTGTGATCGACCCGGACATCCTGTGGTCCTGCACCACCTGCGGGGCGTGTGTGGAGCAGTGCCCGGTCGACATCGAGCACGTCGACCACATCGTCGACATGCGCCGCTACCAGGTCATGATCGAGACGGAGTTCCCCACCGAGCTGTCCGGGCTGTTCAAGAACCTGGAGAACAAGGGCAACCCCTGGGGCTCCAACCAGAAGGACCGGCTGGCCTGGACCCAGGACCTGCCCTTCGAGGTCCCGGTGTTCGACGGCGAGCTCTCCGCCGACACCGAGTACATCTTCTGGGTCGGCTGCGCCGGCGCGTTCGACGACAACGCCAAGAAGACCACCCGGGCCACCGCCGAGCTGCTGCACCGGGCCGGGGTCAACTACGTGGTCCTGGGCACCGAGGAGACCTGCACCGGTGACCCGGCGCGGCGCGCGGGCAACGAGTTCCTGTTCCAGATGATGGCCCAGCAGACCGCCGAGATGCTCAACGCGGTGTTCGAGGGCCGCGAGCCGGGCACCCGGAAGATGGTCACCACCTGCCCGCACTGCCTCAACTCGCTGTCGCGCGAGTACCCCCAGTTGGACGGGCACTACGAGGTCATCCACCACACCCAGCTGCTCAACAAGCTGGTCCGCACCGGCAAGCTCGTCCCGGTCGCCGACCCCGACGCCGCAGTCGCGTCGAGGAAGGTCACCTACCACGACCCGTGCTACCTGGGCCGGCACAACGAGGTCTACGAGGAGCCCCGCGAGCTGGTCTCCGCCGTCGGCACGCTCACCGAGATGCCGCGGCACGGCGACCGCTCCATGTGCTGCGGCGCCGGCGGCGCGCGGATGTGGATGGAGGAGCGGATCGGGCAGCGGATCAACGTCACCCGCACCACCGAGGCGCTCGAGACCCTCTCCCCCGCCGGGGGCGACGGCGCGGCCGCCGCGGCCGGCACGATCGCCGTCGGCTGCCCGTTCTGCCGCACCATGATCGGCGACGGCCTGACCCAGAAACAGGCCGGCGGCGAGGGCGAGCAGGTCCAGGTCCAGGACGTCGCACAGATGCTGCTCGCCTCGGTCCAGCGCGGTGACAGCACTGTCGACACCGCCGTCGCGACGCCGGCCGACGAGGAGGCGACCGAGGGCGACGTCGAGCAGACGACCTCGGCCCCCCTCACCGAGAACACCCCGGCCGGCGCCGCCGACTCCGGCGCCGCCGACTCCGGCGCCGCCAACGCCTCGACCTCCGCGGACGCCGCGGCGGAGACGGTGAAGCCGGCCGAGGCGCCCGGGGACGCGGTCGCGGAGAAGGCCGCCGAGGCGGACGCCACGGGGCCCGACGCGGCCAGGTCCGAGGTCACCACCGGGATGAACGACGCCGCGGTCGAGGGCTCGGCGAAGGAGCCGACCGCGGAGACGGAGGCCGAGACGGCCGGGCCGTCGGAGCCGCCGACCGGGTCGACCGAGGCGTCGAAGGAGTCGACGGGCGCCAACGGCTCCGGTCCCAAGCCGGAGACCAACGGCCACGCCCGCACCGACGCCTCCTCGGGCACCGGCGACAAGGGCGACTCCTCCTCCTGACGCAGTTCCGCCACCGGCCCCGCGATCCGTCGATCGCGGGGCCGGTGGTGTTCTCGGGGCCGGCGTGTGCGTGGGGCGCAGGTGTGGGACGTGGTGCACGATCGCCGGACGCCGCGTCGGGCGGGGTCGTCGACGTCCGGGGCGCGGCGGGGACGAGGGGGCCCAAGAACGAGGCCCTCGGTGACGCCGCGGGAAAGCTGTGATCGTCGGTTCGGACCGTTTCGCGGCCGTGCGCGGCCGGGTGCCGTCCCGAACGGTGATCGTGAAGGCTTCAGCCGGGCGGTCGAAGCGCGACTCGCCGGTGGCCAGAGCGCGACTCGCGGAGGGCCACAGCGCGACTCGCGGGGGCTGCAGCGCGACTCGGGGGAGCCCCCACTGACGGCCCGCGGGTCAGGGGCAGGGGCGGAAGCTCGCGACCCGCCAGGTGGCCTTGGCGGTGTTCTCGGTGCGCACCACGTCGACGGTGCCCAGTGCAGGGACTGCGAGGCCCCAGGCGGTGGAGCAGCCGTCGAGGGCGAGGACGGTGCCCGGCGGCGGGACCGGGGTGGGCGAGGTGGAGGCGCGGGGCGCGGCGGTCGGGCTGCCCGCGGGCACCCGGCTCGCGGCCGCGCCGACCCCGGCGGTGCAGTCGGCGGTACCGGTGGCCTCTGCCAACTGGGTCTGGGCGGCGGGGTCGAGGAGCCGGCACACCGCCTCCGGGTCGGCCGGGGTCAGGCCCTCGCCGAGCTTGGTCAGCACGAGGTCGGGACGGTCGTAGCCGAAGCCCGCCCGCATCTGCGTGCCGGCCTGCTGCGCGATCTGCGCCTCCTGGTCGCGGACCTCGGCGGCGCGGAACTGGTAGCCCACGAACGACACCATGCACAAGGCCGCCCCGACGGCCGCGAGCCGCCAGCGCGGCAACCGCAGCAGTCCGGCGATCAGCACCCCGATGCTCGCGGCGAAGGCCCAGGACCACGGGTTCCCGGCGGTCTCGTGCACGAGCCCGGCGAGCATCGCGATCCCGGCGACGTGCCAGGTCCAGCCCTTGAGCAGCCGATCCAGCCGCAGGAGCGACAGCAGCACGAGCACCACGAGCCCGGCCGCGACCGGCACCCACCAGCGGGTCTGGTCGTCGAACGCCACGAAGAGGAACAGCAGGGCCGCCGCGCCCAGGATCCCGAGCCCGATGGCCCCGCGCCAGCTCCGCGGGCGGAACATCCGCAACGCCTCCGCCGCCGGCGCCCGGTCCCCGCGCGGCTCGCGCTCACCCGATCCGGATCCTCCGGCCGAGTCCGACGAGCGCGCCGGCCCGCCCCTGTCCCGCTGAGCGCCGCGGTCGTCCCGCTCCGAACCGGCCCGGTCCCGTTCGGCCCGGTCCCGCTCAACCCGGACCAGCTCACCCGGGTCCCGCTCGCCCCGATCCCGCTCGCCCCGGTCCCGCTCGACGCCGTCCCGGGGCGCGGCGGAGTCACCCTCGTCCCGCCGGACGTCCTGGGCCCCCGGGTCGGGACGCTGCTCCACGGGCCTCGGCTCGGCGGTGTCGCTCGGCTCCTCGGTCGACCGCGCCGGGGCGTGCCGCCCACTGCGCCACGCCCCCGTCCCGGTGGAGGGGTCGGGGCGGGCTGCAGGGTCGCGGCGCTCCATCGGCGCCCAGCCTAGCGACCCGCAGCGCCCGGTAGCGGCCTCACAACCAGCCGTGGTCGCGGGCCCGCTCCAGCGCCTCCACCCGCGTCGCGACGCCGAGCTTCTGCATCGCCGAGGACAGGTAGTTGCGGACCGTGCCGGCGGACAGGTGCACCCGCGCGGCGATGTCGCCGGCCGTGCCCGCCGGCCCCACCTGCCCGACGCTGCGCAGGACCTGCAGCTCCCGCTCGGTGAGCGGGCAGTCCTCCGTGGTCAGGGCGGTCAGGGCCAGGTCGGGGTCGACGTAGCGGCCGCCGCCGTGCACCCGTCGGATCACGTCGGCGAGCAGCGCGGCGGGCGCACTCTTCGTCACGAAGCCCGCCGCACCGGCCGCCAGCGCGCGCCGCAGCACCCCGGGCCGGGCGTGCCGCGTCAGCACGATGCACCGGACGCCCGGGGCGTTCGCCTGCACCCACTGGGCGACCTCGGCGCCGTCGAGGCCGGGCATCTCGACGTCGAGGACCGCGACGTCCGGCTCCTGCGCGGCGATCGCCGCCACCGCCTCGTCGCCCGAGGACGCCTCGGCGACCACGGTCAGGTCGGCTTCGAGGTTCAGCAGGGCGCCGACGGCTCCCCGGGTGAGCGACTCGTCGTCGGCGAGGACCAGCCGGATCACCGGCCGCTCCCGAGGACCGCCTCGAGCCGGTAGCCGCCCCGCCCGTCGCAGCCGGCGGCGAGCCGTCCGGCGTGCTCCTCCAGGTAGCGCTCCAGCCCGGCGAGCCCGGTACCGGCGCCGTCGCCGGGGCCGGACACGCCGTCGTTGCACACGACCAGCCGGTCCGCGCCGATCTCGATGGTGCAGCGGCTCGGCTCGGCGTGCCGGAGGACGTTGGTCATGGCCTCGCGCAGCACGCGACCGAGGACGTTACGGGCGGCCGGCGCGACGGCCTCCGGGTCGCCCCGTACCTCCAGCGCCACCCCGGCGGAGCCGAGGACCGCCCGCGCCCCGGCGAGCTCGACGGCGAGGTCGGTGTCCCGGGTGCTCCGGACCAGGGCCCTGACCTCCGTCAACGACTCGCGCGCCACCCGTTGCACCTCGTCCATCTCGGACCGCGCCCGGTCGGGGTCGGCCTCCAGCAGCCGGGCGGCGAGCTCGCTCTTGAAGGCGACGACCTCGAGCGCGTGCCCGAGGATGTCGTGCAGGTCGTCGGCGAGCCGGAGCCGTTCGCGGGCGGTGGCGAGCTCGGCGGCGGTGCGGCGCGAGTCGTCGAGGTCGGTGACGGCCTTGAACCACCACAGCCGCTCGACGTCGAGGCACCACATGCTCGCCACGTAGAACCCGGCGATCCCGGCCGCGAACCACGGCGAGACCGGGATGCCCTCGATGGTCGGCTGCACGAGCGCGCCGAGGGCGTAGGTCAGCCCGACGACCACCGCGGCCGAGGCGAGCACCCACAGGGCGATGACCCGCGCCCGTCGGCCCGCGACGACGTCGCCCAGGAGGATCCCGGCCACGAGCGCCCAGGTCCACCCGGCCCACGACGAGGCGACGCCGACGAGCGTGATCGCCAGGCCCACCGCGCACGCGGCGACCACGAACACGGGCGGGGCGGGGGTGCCGAGCGACCGTACGTACCGCCGGATCCGGATCAGGTGCAGCACCATCGCCGCCAGGTAGAGCGGCAGGAGTGCGGCCAGCCAGGCGGGCCCGGGCAGCCCCGTCCACAGCACGAACGCCGGCACGAGCAGCAGCCAGCCGACGGTCATGACCAGCCCGATCCGGCTGAACCGCCGGGCCGCGCGGACCTGCCGCTCCTCGGCGGCGAGCCGCCCCTTCGGCTCGGCCGTCGGCGGCCGGTCGGTCGTCACACGACGACGGTATCCGAGCCGCCCGGCCCGGTCCCGAGCTGCGGCGGGACCGATGACAGCTGTCACGGCCGGCCGTGCACACCGTCAGCAGGACGTGTGATGCGTGCGCCTACCGCGGGACCCCGCCCGCCGGGCACCGTGGTGGTCATGACGGAGACGGTGAGCGAGCCGGCGGTGGCCGGTGCGGGGGGACGCGACACGGCCATCCGGGTACGGGGGCTGCAGGTGCGGTACGGGACGTTCGAGGCCGTCCGGGGGGTCGACCTCGAGGTCCTGCGCGGCGAGGTGTTCGCGCTGCTGGGCACCAACGGCGCGGGCAAGACGACCACGCTGGAGGTGCTCGAGGGGTTCCAGCGGCGCAGCGGGGGCGAGGTCTCGGTGCTCGGCCTCGACCCCGGCACGCAGCGGGACGAGCTGCGGGCGCGGATGGGGATCCAGCTGCAGGAGGGCGGGTTCGTCGAGGAGCTGACGGTCGGGGAGACGCTCGAGCTGTGGGGGAAGCTGGCGGTCCGGCCGGACCGGCCCGACCGGCTGCTCGAGCGTTTCGACCTGGTGCACCGCCGCGACGTGCGCGTCGGCGCCCTGTCCGGCGGCGAGAAGCGGCGCCTCGACCTGGCGACGGCGGTGTGGGGCTCGCCCGAGCTGGTCGTCCTCGACGAGCCGACGACGGGGCTCGACCCGGGATCCCGGCGCCGCACCTGGGACGCGATCCAGGAGCTGCAGGAGGCCGGCCGCACGGTCGTCCTCACCACGCACTACCTGGAGGAGGCCGAGGCGCTGGCCGACCGGGTCGCGATCATGCACGAGGGGCGGCTGGCCGTGTCCGGCACGCTCGAGCAGATCCTCGCGAGCCGGCCGGCCGGGTTCTCGGCGACGCTCCCCGAGGGCGTCACGCCGCCCGACGGCGCGGTGCTGGAGGGCCGGACGATCCGGGTCAGCACCAGGGACCTGCAGCAGGACCTCACCGGGTTCCTGGCCTGGGCGGCGGACCACAGGGTGCGGCTGTCCGACCTGCGGGCCGCGCCGGCGTCGCTCGCCGACATCTACCACTCGATCCGCACCGACTCGCACACCGCGTCGGCACACGAGGAGGCGTGATGGACCGCATCACCGCTCTGGTCTGGTCCGAGCTGAAGCTGATCCTGCGCAACCGGACGCTGCTGACGTCCGTGCTGGTCGTGCCGCTCGCCCTCGGCGTCTTCCTGACCTTCAGCCAGATCGACGCGCCGACCTACGTCGTCGCCATGCAGATCGTGTTCGCCCTGGGCATGGGGGTGTACGTCGGCGGGACGCAGACGCTGGTCGCGCGCCGGCAGTCCCGCGTGCTCAAGCGCTTCCGCACCAGCGGCATCTCCGACGGCGGGCTGCTGGTCGGGACCGTCGGGCCCGCGGCCGTGCTCGCCCTGGCGCAGCTGATCCTGTTCGGGGTGTTCGACGTCGTCGCCGGCCTGCCGGCGCCCGGCGCGCCGCTCGCGCTGCTGCTCGCCGTGCTGGGCGGGCTCGCGCTGGTGACGACGGCGGCGCTCGCCACCGCGATCGTGACGCCCTCCGCCGAGCGGGCGCAGATCACCACGCTGCCGCTGTTCTTCGTGGTCGTCGGGTCCGCGGTGATCATCGCCGTGATCCCGGCGGGCGGCTGGCCCGACATGCTCGCGCTGCTGCCGGGCGGGGCGGTCGGCGCGCTGAGCCGGGTCGCGTACGGCGCGCCGTGGACGCCGTACGCGCTGGTCTCGCTGGTCGTGTGGCCGGTCCTGTTCGGCTGGCTGGCCTCGCGGAACTTCCGGTGGGACGCGCGGGTGGCCGCGGTCTGACCCTGTGGACCGGGCCTCAGCGCCGGGTGTCGACCTTGTGGAAGTTCTTCCACGCACGCGAGGGCGTCGGGCCCCGCTGCCCCTGGTAGCGGGAGCCGACGCCCTCGCTGCCGTAGGGCCGCTCCGCGGGGCTGGAGAGCCGGAACAGGCACAGCTGCCCGATCTTCATGCCCGGCCAGAGCGTGATCGGCAGGTTCGCGACGTTGGAGAGCTCGAGCGTGATGTGGCCGGTGAAGCCCGGGTCGATGAACCCCGCCGTGGAGTGGGTGAGCAGGCCCAGCCGGCCGAGGCTGGACTTTCCCTCGAGCCGCCCGGCCAGGTCGTCCGGCAGGCCGACCTGCTCGAACGTCGACCCGAGGACGAACTCCCCGGGGTGCAGCACGAAGTTGTCCCCGTCGGCCGTCTCGACCGGCGTGGTGAGCTCGTCCTGCTGGATCGACGGGTCGATGTGGGTGTAGCGGGAGTTCTGGAAGACCCGGAAGAAGCGGTCCAGCCGCACGTCGATGCTCGACGGCTGCAGCATCGCCTCGTCCCACGGGTCGAGCCCGAGGCGCCCGGACTCGAGCTCCTTGCGCAGGTCGCGGTCCGAGAGCAACACGCCCGCAGCCTATCCGGGGAGGTGGATCGAGGGCCGCAGCGGGGATGCTAGAGTCGGCTCTCACGCACTGCGGATGTAGTTCAATGGTAGAACATCAGCTTCCCAAGCTGAATACGCGGGTTCGATTCCCGTCATCCGCTCTCAGAACAAAGGCCCAGCTCAGACGGTGTCCACACCGGAGCTGGGCCTTCGTCGTTCCAGAGATCATCGGCGTCCGTAGCAACAGCACAGCAACAAGCTCTGCTCAACCGACGCCGCGGTGCTCATCGACAAGGGCCGAGAGCCGGTCGGCGATGAGCCGGTCCGCATCGCTCGTCGCGCGCTGGTAGATGAGCGCGGCACGCATGTCGTCGTGCCCCATCCGCGCCATCAGGTCCTTGGTCGACATGCCCGCCTTCGACGCCCAGATGTTCCCGGCGTGCCGCAGGTCGTGGAAGTGGACACCGGCCAGGCCGAGCGTGCGCATCAGCTCGGGCCACTTCACCCGCTGACCTCACGCACCCCGGTGAAGCGCCCTCCCCTGCACACCTGTGAACAGCAGAGCGTCGGGACCGGCGTCGACGAACTCGGCCAGGTGGTCGATGAGATCCTTCCGGATCGCGGCCGGAACGGCGACAGTGCGGACGCCAGCGCGAGACTTGGGCGGGCCGACGACGAGGCCCTTGCCCCGGACCTCGGAGTGGGCGAACGCGATACGCACCGTGCTGCCGTCGGGAGCGACATCTTGGCGGCGCAGCGCCGAGGTCTCGCCCCAGCGCAACGAGGCGAACGCAGCGAGAAGGATCATCGCTCGCCAACGGCGGTTCGGCATGGCGTCCGCGATCTGGAAGACCTGCGCCACGGTGAGGACAGGGCGCTCGTCTCGGCTCTCGCGATCGGCGCCGCGGATGCGGCAGGGGTTCGCGGTGAGCAGCTTGTCCTCCTCCACCGCGGTGTTCAGCACAGCGCGTAGCAGCCGGTACGCCTTCGCGGCGCTGGTCTCGGACACTCCGCGCTTGGTGAGCAGGTCGGAGCGCCATTGCCGAACGGTCGCGCTCGTCAGACCGGCGAGGGGCACGGTCCCGATCTCCGGAGTGATGTAGCGCCGCAGCAGCCACTGGTACAGCTCAACGGTGCGGGGGCGAAGCGCCGGGCGCTGGATGATCCACTGCTCCGCGTAGTCCGCGAGCGCCACCTTGCCGCGCTCGGGGTTCGTCCAGTCGCCGGCGACGATCACGGACTCGACCTTGTTCAGCCAGCGGTCGGCGTCCCGCTCCCGCTTGAAGCGGTGCGGAGCGAAGTGGCGCCGGTTGTCAGGGCCGAGGTAGCTGGCCTGGTACTCGCCGATCGGCGTCTTTCGGATGCTGCCGAACCGGCGCCGTCTGCCTTTGTCGTTCGGCATCAGGCAGCCCCGCTGAGGTCTCGCCGCACGCGGTCGTCCGTGATCGCTTCCACCCGTCCGGCCTGTACGAACGCGTCCAGGTCGACGACCGCGATCCGCACGTGAGCGCCCACCTTGTGGAAGGCGATCCGCCGTTCGGCGACGAGCCGGCGCACGAAGCGGACCGAGGTGTTCAGGTGCTCGGCCGCCTCGACGACCGTCAGATACGCAGTCATCCGCTCCCCCTCAGGCTGCAAGATCGTCGGTTGCCGAACGCTCGGCGGTGGGTGGGTCGCCTGCGGCCATGAGCGCAGCGTCGTAGTCGGCGCGCCATCGCTGTCTCTGGTTGATCGCGTGCAGGAGCAGGACCTGCCGAGGCGGGATGTCGGTGTCACCGGGGGCGGTGCGTTCCCACGCGAACGGGCCGTCGTCGACCGGGTAGGAGGGCTTCACTCCGGCGCGGTCGAGGAGTTGCCGAACGAACTCCGCGCGCTCGGCGCGGTGGTCCTTCAAGCTCTTGTTGGACCACTTCCGCGAGACGAGGACGCGGCGACCGGCGATGCCCAGGTGTTCGGGCTTGTGCGCCTTGCTCTTGCACTGCCCCGGCTTCGTCGAGAGCCGGGCGCCCTTGGGTTGGATGCCGTAGAGCAGCCAGATCCCGCACCGCGGCGAGCACGGGGTGATCGCGAGTTCCGCGGTGAGCCGGCGGTGGTGCTCCCGCATCCGGGTCGAAGCGTCGGGGGTGAGCCCAGCGGCCTGGGTGATCGACTTGGTGAGGTACTTGGTCAGGTAGCCGACGTGTCGCCCGGCTTCCTCGGTGCCACCGAGGATGCCCTTCACGTGGACCTGCATCCCGAACGTCACGACGTGGGTGGGCTCGGTGAGGACGTCCGGGTCGGTGGCCTCGTCAAAGGTCGGCAGCGGCTCGCGGGTGTGCGGGTCGACGAACCCCCTGTCGCCGTCGGCCCAGCGGGGTAGCCGGTCCCCGCTGTGGGTGATCTCGTCGTGGGAGGGCCAGAACACCTGGTGATAGGTCGCAGCCGCGATCGCTTTGAGTTCCGCGCGCGGGATGCTGCCGCGGATGGCGGCGTGGAAGTGCGGCGCCCCGCGCTTCTGCGGTTCGACGGTGCCGAAGTACTGCACCTCCCACCCGACACAGCGGCGCGTGTTCTGCCAGAACCGGTCCACCAGCCGCGGGAAGTGGATCGCGTCCCGAGCCGCACGGCGGTAGTCATAGGAGTCCGGGTCGAGCGCGGCCCCGTCCCCGTCGACCCGCCCGTACGAGTCCAGGGTGAGGGTGAGAAAGGTGGAGGGTCGGTACTTGCCGCCGAACACCTCCCCGACGGTGCGGTTCTCCACCGGGCGGCGCGGGAGGTCCGGGGCGTCCTGCCGACGTCGGGTGGTCCGCCGGACGGCCTTGGGCAGCGGGTCGAGCGGAGCGAGGCGGCCCCGAACGCCGGCGGCGCGGATCTCTTGGTCCAGCTCTGCGACGGCCTCCCGGATCTCCTCGCAGTCCTCGTCCAGGCCATCGCTGCGCGCGGTCGTGTAGGCGGCGTGCAGGTCGGCGCGGTAGGCGAGCAGCCGCTTCTGGTGCTCGGTCGGGTCGGCGGGCTGGTCGAACGGTTCGTGCTCGAGGTGCCATCCCTCGCGGGCCTGGACCATGCGTTCGCGGCGAGCCTTCTCCGCGCACGGGCGGCACTGGTCCTCCCGCGTCGACTTGCACGGCGTGGCGACCACGTCGACCCGTCCGGTCGTCATATCGATCCGCCGCATGGCGAGCGGGCGGACGCAGACACCGTTGTCCTCGGCGAGCCGCTGGGCGACGTCGTCGGAAAGGGCCAGGAGCGCCTTCTGCGCGCGGGTGAGTGAGTCCTGGTCGACGTGGCCCGCGGCGTTGATGGGAATGCCGTCGGGCAGCGTGTGGGCGGTCATGCGGCGTCCCTCCGGTCGATGGGGTGGCTGGTGCGCCAGTGCCGGGTGTCGGTGTGCCGAGGCGGCGCGGGCTCGTTGCGGACGGCGGCGAGGCGACGGCGGATGCGCAGCTCCCGACGGATGAGCGCGACCACGGCCCAGAGGGCGCCGGTGCCGAGGAGACCGAAGGCGACCGTGTTGAACCAGAACTCGACGGTGGGGCTGAGCGAGGCGGCGAACGCGGCCGCGGTGAGCACGAGGAAGCAGACCTCAGCGATGACGATCTCGGTGGAGCGGCCGCGACTGAACGCCATCACCACTCACCCCCCTTGATCTGCGTGTTCAAGCTGCGACCTCCGGCCGGGCGGGGGCGGGCAGGACGGCAGGGCCGGACCCGTCGCGGACGTAGGTGTCCAGCTCGTCGAGGTAGGCGTCGTCGAGGTGGAAGGCGCGCACGCGGTCGATCTGGCGGCGGCCCTCACTGAGCACCCACGCGACGCCGGGGGTGTCCTCGGAGATCTCGTCCGCAGCGGCACCGCGGGCGCGGGCTCCGTCACCGAGGGCGAGGTTGACCTGGTCGGGCTCGTCCAAGCGCATGGCGATCTTCGTCGGGAACAGGTGCCGGAAGTCCAGGACGGCCTTGCGCGGGTCCTGCACCTGCCCCACCACGCACACTCCGGGCGCACGGCCCTGGCTCGTGATGGACTGCAACGCCGCGTTCGCGCGCGCCTTCAACCCGCGGTCGGTCTGGTAGGCCACGACGTCGGCGAGCTCGTCGACGACCAGGAGCACGAACGGCTGCCCCGACCCCGGCGTCCATGCCTTCTTCTTCGACTCGCGGAAGTGCGCGGCGCGTTGGCGGGTGAGGGTGGCGACGTGTTCGAGCAGCTCGACCGCGTCCGGGCCGTTGTCGTAGACAAGGCGGGTGAACAGACCGGAGGCACGGCCCAGTTCCATCCCGCCCTTCGGGTCCACCCCGAACACCTGCACGTGACCGGAGCGGATTGCCGGAGCGAGCGCCCACAACAGCGCCCACACCACCGACGACTTCCCGGCCCCGGTGGAGCCGACGACGAGCAGATGGTTCCCGAGCAGGCGCAACACGAACTCCCGCCCGGTCTCGACCATCCCGACGACCAGGCGCCCGAGGTCGACCACCGCGTCGGCAGCGGCGAGCAGGGCCGGTGCGACCGGCGCGGCGAGGGTGTCGCGGTGGATCAGGTCGAGCCAGATCCGGCGCGGCTTCTCGACCCGGACCCGGCAGGAGGTGGCGCCGAAGGCGTGCGCCAGTTCCCCGGCGCGGGCCTCGAAGTCCTTCGGGGCCTGGCCGTGCAGCAGCCCGACGAGCACGCGGTCACGCCAGCCATCGGCGCGGACCCGCCTGACGCGCGGGTAGTACCAAGAGCGCCCGACGCGGCGCGCAATCCCGGACAGCCTCATCGTGCGGCGCCAGACGATCGCGTAGACGCGTGCCCGACGGAACTCCGAGGCGAGCTGGGCCCCGGCGGTGCGGGTGAACGAGTCTCGCCAGCGCCACCACCAGCCCGCGAGCAGCGCGACGGCGCCCATGCCGACGCCGAGGGGCCACCACCAGCCGTGCCAGGACCCGAGCACCACGAGCCCGACCGACGTGGTGAGGGCAATCGGGTAGCGGTAGACGCGGCGGGCGGCGAAGTTCACGGCGACGGCGAGCACCCCGACCGCGATGACCGGGGACAACACGGTCAGGACGGGCTTGGGCAGCATGGTCCACCACGGCAGCCGTGGGCGTTCGATCTCCAACGGGGCGGGCGAGGTCCAGTCCTTGCGGCTCATGAGCGGGTCTCCTTCCTGCGCCGGGGCCGGGTGGTGACCGCGGTCAGCGGGAACAGCACGGCTTGGCCGAGGTGATCGGCGCAGCGCCGGCGGCGCGGGTCGGGCCGCTCGGACAGCGGGGTCCGGCACACCTCGCAGCGGTCGACGCGGGAGGTGGTCATGCCGCGTCCGCCTGATCGGAGTGGCCGGGGTTGGCGAGGACGTCGCGCTCCTCCGGGGTCGTCCCGGCGACGACACCGAACCGCGAGTCCGTTGCCTCCCAGCGCATCTGATCGGCCAGGCAGGCCGTACGGACTGGACAGCCGGCGCACACACGACGAGCGGCGGCGACACGGGCCGGGTAGTCGAGCGCGGTGTTGTCGGGGAAGAACAGCTCGGGATCGGTGCCGGGACGGGCGCACAGCGCGCCGGCGGGGAAGCCAATGACTCGCATCAGGCCACCCCCAGCTCTGCCCAGTTCGACAGCGACCCGGCCGCATCCGAGGTCGGGCGCTGCTCGGCACGGGCGCGCCAGTCGGAAGCGGACTCCCGCCAGAACCGGACCTCGTCCCGCTCGAACTGTTCGGCTCCGCCCACCGCGGCGATGTAGACGAACGGCACCCCGGCAGGGCTGTGGCGGTACAGGACCCGCCACCACCGAGCAGCGCGCTCGTGCAGGACCGCGAGCCGATCCGCGCGGGCGGCCCAGTCGAGCGGGGTCTTGGTGGGCATCGCGTCGATCGCCTGGTGCTGCAACCGCAGGCGACCGAACGCGGCATCGACGATGGCCGGGATCGACCCCGGCGCGGCGCGGTGGTCGGGGACGAAGGCGGGCGGCTGGTAGGTGCGGGTGCGGGTCATCTAGCCTCGGTGTCCTTCCAAGTCTGGCCGTACTGCCTGCTCAGGGCGTGATGTCGGGTGAGGGAGAACGGAGGGGAGTCCGCTGGAATCGGGCTCCCCTCCACCCTCGATCGGTGGTCGGGTCATTGGTCCTCAGGCGGCCTCCGAGTTGCCCCCGGACCGCGGCGTCGGCTTGTGCCCGACGGTCGGGGCGCGCATCGCGGTAGCCCGGAAGCTGTAGGCCACCCGCGGGCGACCGCCGTTCTCCTGCACGTACGGGGTCACGGTCAGACCGTCGAACTCGACCGGCCGGAACGGCATCCCCGCGAGGGTCTCCGGCGGCACCGGCTGGTGGGTGGCGGCGAGCTTGACCACGACGGTCTTGTCCGCCCGCCGGGCGTCGGGGTCCGCGTCGAGCACTGAGACCGACCAGACCGGCAGCCCAGACTCCTTGTCGAGCTGCTGGACCGGGCGGCCCTGGCTGGACTTGTCGAAGTCGCGCACTGCCTCGACCTCGGACACCACGTAGGCGCCGTGCGGGAAGACGTCCCCCATCGACACCGGGAACCTGTTCTTGATCGCCATCGCTGTTTCCTCTGCTCGTGGTCCGCACTGAGGGTCAGCGCGTTAGAACCACCTCTATAGAAGCAAGACCTGCTGACACTGTCAATAGAGGGGGTTCTATCGGCCGGATGGGCCGTAGCTGAGGCGGTACAGCTACCGTTATCGGAGTCGACCGGGGAGGACCATTGAGCACGGTGGGGTACCGCGAGCTGGCAGCGATCCTGCGGGACGCGATCCAGCAGGGCACCTACGCGCCCGGCGACACCCTGCCCAAGCAGGACGAGCTGGCCGCCACGCACGGGGTCAACGTCAAGACCGTCCGCAACGCCGTGGCCATGCTCGAAGCCGAAGGCCTCGTGACCCCGATCCGGCGCCGCGGAACCGTCGTCCGCACCCCGCCACCGATGCGCCGCCTGGGCGTGGACCGCTACAGCAAGAAGAAGTGGAAGTACGGCGACGTCGTCGCGTTCGCAGCCGACCGCGAGGCCTCAGGCCGCGAGTGGAAGCCCACCGACCAGACCCAGACCGTCTCCCTCGTCGACGCGGACGCCGAGATCGCCGAGGCCTACGACATCGAACCCGGCGCACCGGTCTACGCACGGGCGCGGCTCGTGAAGGACGGCGACCAGCCCACCCACACCCTCACGAGCTACTACCTGCCCGCCCACGTCGAAGGCACCCCGCTCGTCGACCCCACACCAGGCCCGGCCGGGCGCGGGGGAGGGTTCGCCGTCCTCACCATGCAGGGCCTCGAACCCGACCGCATGACCGAGTCCTTCTACGCGCGCATGCCCACCCCGGACGAGGCCGAGCAGCTCGACCTCCCCGCCGGCGAGCCCGTGATGATCCTCAACCGCCGCACCTACACCGCCGACGGCACCCTCGTCGAAGTCGCACGAGGCGTCCACGCAGCCTCACGCTTCTCCTGGACCTACTCCTTCGACATCCCCGACTAGAAGGACCCAGCGATGCCGAACACCACCATCCCCGCCGAGCTCCGCGCCGACGTGGAGACCCTGTGGGAGTTCAACCAGATGCACCACCAGCTACGCCCCGTCGACCTCGGCATCGGACTCGGCAGCCACGACCTCGGAGTCGCCACCTACACCGCCGAGCTGTACCACCAGGGCTACTTCCCCCGAATCGTCTTCACCGGCGCCAACGCCCCCACCACCATCGAACGCTTCCCCCGCGGCGAAGCCGTCCACTACCGCGAACACGCCCTCTCCCTCGGCGTCCCCGACGAAGCCATCCTCGTCGAGCCCAACGCCACCAACACAGGCGAGAACATCGACTTCACCCGCGCCCTGATCGAGGACGAGGTCCCGCCGGTTCGCTCGGTCATGTTGATCTCACGGCCCTACCAGCAGCGACGCGCCTACGCCATGTGCCGCCTCCGTTGGCCGGACGTCGACGTCGTCTGCGTCTCGCAAGCAGTGGACGTAGTTTCCTATGCTGGCCAGCTCGGGGTCGATCGCGTTATCAACATGCTTGTTGGCGACACCCAGCGATTGTGGGTATACGCAGATTATGACTGGGCGGCACGCCAGGCAATTCCCGATGATGTGAAGCGGGCATACGATCACCTTGTCGCCGCGGGATTTTCGAAGCGCGTAATCCAGGCCTGAGTAACAAGCCTATTTGTCGTCCTCGCTAGTGACTAGGCGGCTATTTCGCCTATCTATCGGTTTAACACCCATCGGGATAAATGAGCGTCGTTTGGGCTCGGCCCCCTCCGGCAGCTCATCGAGCCACGGCTTAACGATCGTGACATCAAGTTGCCCCGACGGCCAGGCAAATCCCGGCGCCCGCGAACGTTTCCTATCGGGATAGATCGGAGCGTCACGCGCGCGCCATAGCCCGGGCAGAGCAAGAAGAGTGGCTGCACCGACTAGCGCAACGTAGACCCAGACGGAGACTACCGAACGATCCCCTTCGGACAGAGTCAATAGATTTGCTTTCCCTGCCACTTCAAATGCTTGACTAATTGCGGGGAGACCAAGGACTATCGCCGCGACGAGCGCCCCCGCAGCGAGGCGGATCGATCGACGAGATGCCCTTCTCGCTTCCTGCGAAGCGACGAGATTCCTGAGGAGATCGATCCGATCACTCAGCTGCTGCCTGAGGCGCGGCCCTCGAAGCTCGGCGAAGATGTGGTCGGCAAGATCCGTGGCTGTGCCAGCCATGAAAAGCACTCGATCTTGCTCTACCAAGCCATAGATCAGCCGCCGCTGCAGATCTTCCGCTGTTTCTGACGTAGATCGGCCAACAGTCAAGTCCAGCTCTGCATCAAGCACCCGAAGCTGCCAGTAGCGAATCAGAGCATTCTCGATAACCACCAATCTATTTAGAAGCCCAAACCCTTCCCTCCCAGTATCGGAGGCATCGAAGTTCCACTGGACTCGAATTGACGTGCCACCCGAACTGTAAAATGATGTAGATTCCTCGATGGAGAAGTCCCGCATGAATTCCTCTCCAAGGGTCGCAATGCGGACCTCATCAACATCATGAACCCCTGCAAGGAGACGTGCCAGCTCGCTGCCGTGCAACGCTTCCCAGGCTCCCCGGCTGCTGCATCGACAATCCCAGTGATTGATCGCAATCGTCGTGTGACACAACCAGGCAGGCGAGATCGAGTTGCCAAAATATGATGCCAGCGCGTAATGAACGATGTCGTAGACGTCCGCGACCCGCGCAGTACTGTCAACTCGAAGTCGCACCCAGCGCTCACCTTCAGAAACATCTGGCTCCCAGTCGCCCCTGATAAGTGAGACAGGGTTTCTCCAGAATTTTGCATACCGCTTCGCAATAGACTCGGGAATCCTTAGGGCAGTAAGCCTCGCCTTGTCCGACCTAGTCGCCGACGCAAGCATTCGAAGCGAGACCGGCTCCTGAACCGTGTAGCCGATCGACATGATTGCTACGCCAGACTCATGCAGCACGAGTTCCAAATCTGCTCGCTGATCGTCGATGGACAGCGGCGAATCTAGGAGCGATACCTTAAGATCAACTGACTTTAGCTTCAACCTATAAAATGGATTGGCAGCCAAATACTCGCCGGGGTACAGATCCTTGTCGATTGCGTGACGGATCAGGTCATGAATCGACAGGTCTCTAACTTTTCGATCCATCTCCTCGGCTTCAGCTTTGAAGTCCGCCTTAGGATCTTCTTCTTCACGTTCTGAACCGCCTTGACCCCGACGGGTCACGACCCCGAAGATTGCTTTGAACAAGATCCATCTCATCCGCCAACTCGCGGATCGAAGATACCGCCAAGTTAAACCGCTGGCGGTTTCATTCTCGTAGCTGCCGAGTTCACGCAGTAGATCTAACGACTTCGCAAGTGATTTGTAAGTCTCTGACAAGCGCACTTCACCACTTGACGGCTCGACCATCAACTCAGCTACGCCATCATCCAACAACCTGGCCGCCAGCGCGCGATGCGATATCGATCTACCAAAGTCAAACGCGTATGTGTGTGTCACGAAGGCATCGGCCACTCGCGCTTCGTGCTTGCCGCCGGATCCGAGTCTTCTGAGCACTCGGTCAATATACGCGGGCGTTCGGGGGACCTGGGATCGGAATCGCCGAACCCGTTTCGACCTCGCCCGAGTCGCGCCGCTTGATTCGCCGTGCCCTGGTACACCCGCACAGCGGAACGTTTGCCGAGTCCGCCTGTATGAGATCAAGGCGCCGCCTCCGGCGGCGCGGGGGGGGGAGCGCGGCCCCGCGCGGGGCGGGCGGGCCGGCCGCGGGGCCCCGCGCGGGCGGCGGCCGCCGGGCGCCGGGGGCGGGGCCCCCCCCCCGCCCGCCCGGCCCCCCGCCGCCGGCCCCGCCGCGCCCCGGCGCGGGGGGGGCG